>JAJXXN010000221.1 GCA_021781075.1 Acidobacteriota bacterium
AAGCCGCCGCAGCGTGCCCGCCGCGGACTGGCCCCGGTTCACCACAGGTAGCGCGAGTCACACCATACCGCGGCGACGCATCGTATACTGTTTCCATGTCAGTCGTCCGCAACGTTTCGGCCATTGCCAAGGGAATGAGCATCACCTTTGGCGAGATATTCCAGCCCACCGTCGTTGAGAACTACCCCGACGGCAAGGGCCCCATGCGCGGCGCCAAGTTCGAGGCGCGCTTCCGCGGAGCCCACGAGCTCCAGCGCGATGAAAACGGCCTGGAAAAATGCGTCGCCTGCTTCCTCTGCGCCGCCGCCTGCCCGTCCAACTGCATCTACATCGAAGCCGCCGAGAACACCAACGAAGTGCGCATCTCGTCGGCGGATCGCTACGCCAAGGTCTACAACATCGACTACAACCGCTGCATCTTCTGCGGCTACTGTGTCGAGGCCTGCCCCACCGACGCCATCACCCACGGCCACGGATTCGAGCTCGCAACCTTGAACGCCACCAACCTCGTGATGCGCAAAGAAGACATGCTGGTGCCCGTCGCGGCGTTGACGGCGAAGTAATTTGGCAAATTGCATTTCAGCATTGGTCGTGTTGCGAAGACGAAGCACCGGGTTTGTTTTTGTCCTGCACAAGGGGTGGCTTCATAGGTTTTGAATATTGCGCCCAACCATCCGCACGCTTCATAAAGCCTGAAATTCTTCTACAATAAAGAAGCCATGCAGTCCGAACCTCTCCTCCGCCTCTTCAAATCCAAGATTCACCGCGTCCGCGTCACCGATGCCAACGTCGACTACGAGGGCAGCGTCTCCATCGACAGCGAGCTGATGGATGCCGCTGAAATCCTCGACTGGGAAGAGGTGCACGTCTGGAACGTCACACGCGGCACGCGGCTGACCACCTACGCCATTCGCGGCGAGGCTGGCTCCGGGACCATCTGCCTCAATGGCGCCGCCGCCCATCTCAACCAGCCCGGCGACATCGTCATCCTCGCCACTTACCTTTCACTGCCGCGCTCGCTTGCCCTTGCGCACAAACCCATCGTCATCCGCGTAGACGAGCGCAACCGCCGCTTGCCTGATGCAGAGGAGCTTCCCGGCCCGCTGAGCCGCTGATTCATGCCGCCCTATCTTCCCGTCCAGCCCGGCATCACCTCCACCGCCGTCTTCGGCGGGGCGCGCAAGCAGTACCGCTACCGCCTCACGCGCCAATGGGATGCGGCGCGCCCCGCAATTCTCTTTGTCATGATGAACCCCAGCGTTGCCGACCTACATCAGGACGACCGCACCGTCCGTCGCGCCATCGACTTTGCCAGGCGCTGGAATTTTGGCCAGCTCCTTGTCGGCAATGTCTTTGCCTATCGCGCAACCGACCAGGCGCGGTTGCTTGAAACCCGCGACCCGGTCGGGCCGGAAAACGACGCGCATCTGCTTGCCATGGCCGCCGCAAGCAGCAAAATTGTCTTTGCTTATGGCAAGCCGCACCCATCACTGCGATCGCGCGGGGGCGAAGTTGCCGCGCTTTTCCGCACCCGTGGCCATGCGCTGCATGTTTTGCGTCTGACGCTGGATGGCACGCCCATGCATCCACTTTATCTTCCAGCCGCGCTCAAGCCGGTCGAGTGGAAGTGACATTCGCACACAACCGCGTCACAATTGGTTATTCTGAAAAGGTAGCGCAATTTCATCCTTAAGCAGGGAAACACCACATTGGCCGACTTTTTCTCCGAACTCGCGAAACGCGTCCTCATCTATGACGGCGCCATGGGCACCATCCTGCAGCGGCACAACCTGACGCTTGACGATTTTCGCGGCAAAGAGGGCTGCAACGAGATACTCAACCTCTCGCGCCCGGATGTGGTCAAGAGCGTCCATGCCGCCTACTTCGAGGCCGGCAGCGACATTGTGGAAACCAACACCTTCGGCGCGTCGAGCATCGTGCTTGCCGAGTACGAGATTGCCGACCAGGTGCGCAGCATCAACCTGGCTGCCGCGCGCCTGGCCCGCGAAGCGGCCGCACAGTACTCCACACCGGAGCGCCCACGCTTTGTGGCCGGCTCCCTTGGCCCCACCACCAAGCTGCCTTCGCTCGGCCACATCACCTACGATGCAATGTTCGCATCCTACCTTGAACAGGCCGAGGCGCTCATCGAGGGCGGCGTGGACATTCTCCTCATCGAAACCTGCCAGGATCTGCTCCAGGTCAAAATTGCGCTCGCCGCCTGCCGCCAGGCCATCAACGCCGCCATAGCCGCAGGCCAGCCCCGCGTCGCACTGCAAGTCCAGGTCACGCTCGAGGCCACGGGCACCATGCTCCTCGGCACGGAGATTGGCGCGGCGCTGGCCGTCCTTGAAAGTTTCCAGCCCGACCTGCTCGGCCTCAACTGCGCCACCGGCCCGGTGGAGATGAACGATGCGGTTCGCTTCCTTTGCCAGAACTCCACCATTCCCGTTGCCATTCAGCCCAATGCCGGCCTCCCGCAGAATGAGGGCGGGCACGCCGTCTATAAACTCACCCCGTCTGAGCTGGCTGCACACCATCGCCGTTTCATCACCGAGTACGGCGTCCGCGTAGTCGGCGGTTGCTGCGGGACCACCCCCGAACACCTGCGCGCCGTCGCCGAGGCCTGCCATCACCTCACGCCCGCCGCTGCCAGCGCGCGGCCGCAATCTGTCGCCGCCAGCGCCTTCTCCCCGCTTCTGCTCGAAGCCGACGCGCAGCCCATCATCATTGCCGAGGAGATGAACACCACCACGCGACTGGAGCACTTCCGCAACCTTGTCCGCGCGGGCGATTACGATGCCATTCTCGCCATGGCCAAGCGACTGATCGCCGAGGGCTCCCAGATGCTTGACCTCTGCTGCGCCGTTGTTGGCGAGGACGAGATGGGCTACATGAACGCGGTGCTAGAAAAAATTGCCACCCGCGTCACCGCGCCCATCCTTGTTGATTCCACCGAGGCCGATGTAATCGAGGAGGCACTCAAGCGCATCCCCGGCAAGCCCGTCATCAACTCCATCAATTTGGAGGACGGCGAAAAGCGCACCTCGCTGGTCCTGCCCATGGCGCGCAAATACGGCGCCGCGGTCATCGCGCTCACCATTGATGAAGAGGGAATGGCGCTGACCGCCGACAAAAAAGTCGCCATCGCCCACCGCATCCACTCGCTCGCCACGGAAAAATACGGACTCCGCCCCGAGGACCTCATCTTCGACCCGCTCACCCTCCCCATCTCCACCGGGCAGGAGGATTACCGCACCGCGGGCATTGAAACCCTCGAGGCCGTCCGTCGCATCAAGGAGGAGCTCCCGCGCACGCGCACCGTCCTTGGCGTTTCCAATGTCTCCTTCGGCCTCGGCGCATACTCCCGCCGCGTTTTGAACTCGGTCTTTCTCAAAGAGGCCCTCGACCGCGGCCTCGATTGCGCCATCGTCAACTACTCCAAAATCTACCCGCTCTACAAAATCCCCGAGCGCGAAGTGGTACTGGCGCGCAATCTCATCTTCCAAAACAAGGCCGAGGGCGAGCCGCTTCAGGCCTACATGGCCCACTTCGCCGCCCTCGGCAAATCAGCCGTGCCAGAGGAAGAACTCGCCGTTGAATCGCTGACCATGGAAGAAAAACTCCAGCAGCTCATCATCCGCGGCGAGCGCTCCATCGGCGGCCAATCCCTGGAGCAGGCCCTGGAATCCGCTCTCCTCATCTACTCGCCGCTCGACCTCATCAACAATGTCCTCCTCAACGGAATGAAGACCGTCGGCGAACTCTTCGGCGCGCGCAAAATGCAATTGCCATCGGTCCTCGATTCCGCCGCGGTCATGAAGGCCGCCGTCGCCTATCTCGAGCCAAAAATGGAAAAATCAGACGGCGCGGGCAAGGGAATCATGGTGCTGGCCACGGTCAAGGGCGACGTGCACGACATTGGGAAAAATCTCGTCGACATCATCCTCTCCAACAACGGTTTCCGCGTCATCAACCTCGGCATCAAGCAGCCGTCGGACGTCATCATCAACGCCGCGCGCGAGGCCAATGCAGACTCCATCGGGCTGAGCGGGCTGCTCGTAAAATCCACCCTCGAGATGAAGTATGTGATTCAGGACCTCGAGCGGCAGGGACTGACGATTCCAGTCATCTGCGGCGGCGCGGCGTTGACACGCAAATTCGTCGAGGATGACCTCCGCCGCGAGTACTCAGGCCCGGTTTTTTATGCCGAGGATGCATTCGCAGGCCTCCATGCCATCAGCGCGCTCACCAGCGCCGATGAACAAGAGCGCACGCGGGCCATCACAGAAGGCTCAACAGTGAAAGTCTACGCCAAGGGCGCGCAGTTGACGGATGAAGAGGCCGGCACGGTCACCCTCACAGCGGAGGGCCGCTCACCCGCCGTCGAGCGCGCAACGGATATTCCCACCGCGCCATACCTCGGCGCACGGGTCTATGCCGACTACGACCTCGCCGAGCTCTTCACTTACATCAACGAGACAGCGCTGTTCAAGAACCAGTGGCAGTTGAAATCCGCCTCACAATCGGACTACCTCCGCCTTGTCGAGGAAAAGTACCGCCCGATCCTCGAAGAACTCAAGCAGGAGGTGCTCAACGCCGGGTGGTTTACCCCGAAATCCGTCATCGGCTTCTATCCGTGCGCGAGTGACCACGACGACCTCATCGTCTATTCGCCCACCGACCCCGAGCGCGAACTCGATCGCATCACCTTCCCTCGACAGGCGCAGGGACGCCGCCACTCCATCGCCGACTACTTCGAGCCGCTCGCGTCGGGGAAGCGCGATGTGGTCGGCTTCTCCATTGTCACCATGGGGGATGAAGCCTCGCGCCAGACGCACAAGCTTTACGACGCGGGTGATTTTACAAAGTATCTTTACCTCCACGGCCTCTCCGTTGAAACCGCCGAGGCGCTTGCGGAGTTTGCGCACAAGCAAATCCGCGGCTTGCTCGGCATCCACGGCGAAGACGCGCCACGCATCAACGATCTCTTCCATCAAAAATACCGTGGCTCACGCTTCTCCTTCGGCTACCCCGCCTGCCCCAACCTCGAGGACCAGGCAAAAATCTTCCGCCTTCTGGAGCCCGAGAAAAACATCGGCGTCCGCCTCACCGAGGGCTTCCATCTGGAGCCGGAGCAAAGCACCAACGCCATCATCGTCCACCATCCACAGGCAAAATATTTCGTCGTCTGATTTGCGGATAATTTCCGCTCCATGTGTCACGCTGGTTTAGTAAGAGCGTGAGCATGTGTTTCCTCCTCGAACGGCCGCATTTTTTGCGGCCGTTCGTTTTTTTCGCATATACCCCCTCCGACCCCACCCCCCCCCGCTTCGCTGTGAAGCTGGAGACGACGATGCAATCCCAGCATGAAGTGACGATGCAATCCCAGCACGAGGAATTTCTGATCAAGGCGGCGGCAACCGCCCGCGCCGCCGGCCACATCTGGCCCGACTACGCCGCCTGCGAGGTCGCGCTCGAGTCTGCTTGGGGCGCATCCACACTCGCGCTCAAGGCCAATAATTTATTCGGGCAAAAGCAATTTCACCCGCCATACCACGGCACCGGGACCATCACGCTGCCAACAAAGGAATTTCTCCATGGCGACTGGATCGAAGTGCAGGCGGCCTGGATGAGCTTTCCCGACTGGGGCGCATCTTGCAGGGTGCGCATGGAGGTTCTGCATCGCCTGGCAAGGGAATATCCCGGCTACGCCCGCGCCCTCGCCGCCACAGATGGTGAAACCTTCATCCGCGAGGTCTCCGCTGTCTGGTCCACCGGCCCGCGCCGCGCCGTGGAAGTGCTGGCAATTCACGCCCGCTACCAGAAGCTTTTCAACCAGGAATGAACTCAATTACCTCGGAGACTTTTCACCTTTCGCCCCAAGAGCTATACTCATCTTTCAACTGATGAGGTTTTCGGTCATGCCCATGAAGTCTTTCAAGCGGCTTTTACTCTGTGTCGCGCTGCTTTGCGGCGGCGCTTTCACCGCCACTGCGCAAACAACCCCGGCCGTCGCGGCGCCGGTCTACAGCTTCGCCCGTTCCGTGGGCGGCGCCATTCTGG
>JAJXXN010000303.1 GCA_021781075.1 Acidobacteriota bacterium
ACTGGGCGGGGCGCTCAAGAACATCATCGCGATTGCCTCGGGGATTGTGAGCGGGATGGGGCTGGGCCACAACTCGACGGCGGGGCTGATCACGCGCGGGATTGCGGAGATTACGCGGCTGGCAGTCGCATGTGGGGCGAAGCGGGAGACGCTGGGCGGCTTGTCGGGCGTGGGCGACCTGGTGCTGACGTGCACGGGGTCGTTGTCAAGAAATCGCACGGTGGGCGTGGAACTGGGCAAGGGCAGGAAGCTGCCGGAGATCATTGAGTCGCTGAGCGGCAAGGTTGCCGAGGGCGTGCCGACGACGAAGGCGGCGCTGGAGCTGGCGCGCAAGCACAACGTGGAGATGCCGATCACCGAGCAGATGGAGTTGATCCTGGATGAGGGCAAGGACCCGCGCGCGGCGATGAAGGAATTGATGCAGAGGCCGAACAAGGACGAGTGAGGCGGATCCAGGCGCGTAACAAAGCAACGGGGAGAACGATGATCGTTCTCCCCGTTGTGTTTGCGCTGCAGGCCCAGTTGCCTGAACGGCCAGTGCTACTCTTCCTCCTCTTCGACGGGCCGTTTGGCGTTGGCCAAAATCTTTTCGGCCACGGCCTGGGGCACGATGTCGTAGTGTGCCATTTCCATCCTGTAGGTGCCGCGGCCCTGGGTCATGGAGGTGAGCTGGGCGGCGTAGGTGAGCATCTCAGCCATGGGCACCTCGGCGTTGATGACGGTGGAGCGCCCGCGCGACTCCATGCCCTGCACGCGCCCGCGGCGTCCGTTGAGGTCGCCCATCAAGGTTCCGGCGAATTCGTCCGGGGCCTCGATCTCGACCTTCATGATGGGTTCAAGGAGGCATGGCTTGGCCTGCTCCATACACTTGCGGAAGGCGAGGCGGCCGGCGATTTTGAAGCTCATTTCGTTGGAGTCGACGTCGTGGTAGCTGCCGTCGTAGACGGTGACTTTGAAGTCGACCATTGGGTAGCCGGCGAGGTGGCCGCGGGCCGCCGCCTCAACAACGCCCTTTTCCACGGCGGGGACGAACTGGCGGGGGATGGAGCCGCCGAAGATTTCATTGGCGAACTCGAAGCCGCCGCCGCGTGGCAGAGGCTCCATTTTGATTTTGCAGTCGCCAAATTGCCCGTGGCCGCCGGATTGCTTTTTATGGCGGCCCTGCGCGTCGGCCTTGCCGCGGATGGTTTCGCGGTAGGGGACCTTGGGGGCCTTGAGTGTGACTTCGACGTGGTAGCGTTTTTTGAGCCGGCTGACGATGGCCTCGATGTGCGGCTGGCCCGCGCCGGCGATGAGGAACTCGTTGGTTTGCGGGTCGCGGAAGAAGCGGATGAGGAGGTCCTCTTCCATGAGTTTGTGGATGGCGGGTGCGAGTTTGTCCTCGTCGGCCCGGGACTTTGGCTCGATGGCGTAGGTCATGGCCGGCTCGGGGAAGTGCGCGATCTCGAACTGGCCCTCGGCGCCCTTTTGTCCAAGGGTGTCGCCGGTGAGTGAGGATTTGAGCTTGGCGACGGCGCCGAGGTCTCCGGCGTGGAGTTCGGGGACTTCGATGGTCTTGCGTCCCTGCGCGACGCTGAGGTGGGCGAAGCGCTCCTGCTCGCGGCGCGAGAAGTTTTCCAGGGTGGCGTCGTTTTTGAGGACGCCGCTGAGGACCTTGAAGAAGCTGATGCGCCCGGCGAAGGGGTCGGTCATGGTCTTGAAGATGAAGAGGGAGACGGGTGCGGAATCGTCGATTTTGCGCATGGCGATGCCTGCGCCGGCCTCGACGAGCTTGTCGCCGTTGGCGATGACGCCTTCGCGGAGTGCGGATTTGAGGGCGATGGCGGGGCGCTCTGCGGGGCAGGGCATGTAGACCTTGATGAAGTCGAGCAGGTGGTCGGTGGCGACGTTGCTGAGGCCGCTGGCGAAGAGGACGGGGAAGATTTTGTCCTCGCGGATGGCCTCGTGGAGCGCGGGGATGAGGTGCTCCTCGCTGAGGGTGCCGTCGTTGAAGAACTCCTCCATGAGCTCGTCCTTGCCTTCGGCGACGAGCTCGACGAGGGCCTCGTGCGCCTCTTTGGCGTGCTGGTTCATGCTGGCGGGGATTTCGCCTGTTTTGCCGATGCCGCTGCCGCCGGTTTCGTAGTGGAAGGCCTGCATGGTGACGAGGTCGACGACGCCGTGGAAGCCCTGCGCGTCCACGATGGGGAGCTGCACGGGGACGCAGGCGCGGCCCCAGCGCTCGTGGAGGTCGTCGATGAGGGCGGAGAGGCCGCCGCCGCCGCCGGCCTTGGGGTGGTCCATCTGGTTGATGACGACGACGCGGGGCAGGTTGAGCTCCTCGGCGAAGCGCCAGACTTTTTCGGTGATGGTCTCGATGCCGTTTTGGGCATTGACGAGGACGAGCGCGGCCTCGGCGGGCTGGAGCGCGGCCTTGGCCTCGTGGGCGAACATGTGGAAGCCGGGAGTGTCAATGAAATTGACCTTGATCCCCTGCCACTCGGCGAAGGCGACGGCGTTCTGCATGGTGAAGCCGCGCGCGATTTCCTCTTCGTCGTAGGCGGTGACGGCGGAGCCGTCCTGGATGCTGCCAAGGGTTGGAGTCATTTTTGCGGCATGCAGCAGGGCGGCAATCAAACTGGTTTTGCCACTGTGCGCATGCCCCACTACAGCCACGTTGCGAATCTCAGTTGAGGGATAGACTTTCATGGTTCTTCTCCTTGCACCTGCGGTGCGGACCCTGCGCCTGCGGCGCGTTTGCGCCGTAGGCGAGAGCGTTGTTGAGGTTGAGCGGCGTTTGATTCGGGGGTGAAACAAAATTAGTGAAGTCGCGCAATGCGTTCGCACGTGCCAATAAAAAGGCCGCGCGCGATGAGCGTGCGGCCGGGGCTTCTGGTGCTGCAATGCCATGTTGAGCCATGGTCCGTGCTTGTGGGTCGCGTGGAGACAGGGATGGGGCGAAAGTGCCGTTGCGCACCATGAATGAGCGGTTAAAGAAGTTGGAGAGCGGTTGGCCGGCTCTCCCGTCGTAATCGTCCATCGGAGGTCAACCCGCGTTCCCGATTAGCGGGCCCGTCTGGGGGCTCTTACTCAGGAAAGAGGGATGCTATCACATCGGGCGCGGGGCTGACTTGTGATGGTTGGCACGACAGGGGCGAGGGACTAAGCGACTTCGCGCTAGGGACTGAGGGACTGAGAAATAGGGATACCACGGGAGCAAGAGAGGCGGGTGTGGTGTCTAATATGGAAGGGGGCGCGGGGATGGATTTTGAAAAATTTTATCGATTGATGGCGGCGCCGATGGCGGCGGTGTTTTTGATGCTGGCGTTGATGCACTTTACTTTTATTAAGCCTGACAGCCGGGGAGAAAAAATTTCATTACTAAAACGAAAAACAACTCCGCTGAATGAAATCTGCGATGGCCGAGTAGAGGTTCTCCAAATCAAAAGCGATGGTTCAACATGGATCAATTCAGAGCAATTTAGTGATGATCAAGCGATTAAACAATTTCAGCACTTGATGGAGAATCGGGCTGAGAGAGTTGCATATGTTGTTATTGAGCCAGGGGTTTCAGTGCAAAGAGCGATTGATTCTATAGACAAAATTCACAATTCAACAGATGACCTCCACATGGCGTTACTCACGAAGGACGTATATGACCCCAACAACATCAATATCCCACAAGTTGATTTGTTATGTGGGGTTCTTTGGCCTGATGACGAGTTTGGAAAATAAAATGAATAACTATTGAAAGGCTGCCTTCATGAAAACCGCCCTCCTCATCGTCGCTCTCGTTCTCATCACCGGATCGGTGTATGCCGATTACCGGTGGAAGCGATGGATGGAGGAGAGGAAGAAAAACAGGGATGAGTAAATAGCGTCTAGCCAGTAGGGGGACTAGTAGAACGAGCTTGAACGTTCCAACGAAAGTCGTACTGGCTAGACCCTAGACCCTGTTCTTCAATGCGCTGCGGCGATGGCGAAGGCGCCGGTTGGGTCGGTGCCGGTGGAGGTGGAGATGGTGTTGTCGAGCGCGCCGGCATTGGTGGTGTCGAAGGTGTAGACGTCGAGGTCGGGGCTTCCGCCGGCATTGACGGCCATGACGAAGGAGTAGGAGTTGTCCTCGGCCAAGGCGTAGGTGGTGACGCCGGCGGTGTAGGGGGAGTTTGTGAGCGGGGTGAGCGAGACGGTGGAACCGGTGGCGTTGGAGAGGATGGAGTAGCCGGCGATGTTGCCCAGGGTTTGTGCGTTGACGGTGCGGTTGGCGATGTAGACGTAGTTGCCGGTGTGGTCGGCGAGGATGGCGGAGGGGCCGATGCCGCCGCTGGCGAAGGGCGAGCCGGAGACCTCGGTGATGGTGTTGGCGGAGGAACTGATGGTGAAGACGCGCAATCCGCCAGGGTTGGTGGTGGAGTTGGCGGTGTAGGCCAGGGTTTCGCCGATATAGAGGAATTTGGTGTTGGGGTCGACGGCAAGGGCGGTGGCGGAGCCGGTGGTCCCGTTGACGTTGTAATAGACGGGCAGGTTGTTGCCGGTGCCGAGGGTGGTTGCGCCGGTGGCGGAGAAGGGAATTTCATCGGTGCCGTTGGTGCCAAGGGCGACGAAGATGTGGTTGTTGTCGGGGGTGATGACCATCTGGGTGGGAGTGGCGGCGGTGAGTGGCGCGGTCACGATGGTCCCGCCGGAATAGTTGCCGGTGGTGGTGTTGAGCGGGATGGCGTTGACCTGCGCTGTGGCCTGGGGTACGACGATGAGCCAGCCGTTGGTGGCATCGACCTGCATGGACTGGGGCACGATGCTGGTGATGACGGCACCGTTGTTGCCGGCGGTGAGCGCGCCGGCGGAGCTGATGGAGTAGTAATAAATGCCGTTGACGGTGCCGACGTAGAGATAGGCGTCATTGGGCGAGATGGCGAGGGAGGTGGGTCCGCTGACGGGCTCGGTGGCGTTGCCCAGCGCGGAGAGCTTGCCGGTGGTGACCTGGTAGCCGACCAGTTGGCTGGTGGTTGCGTTAAGGATATAGAAGAAGCCGCTGGTGGTGCTGCCGCCTCCGCCGCCACTGCCTCCGCCGGGGTTTTGCGAGACAAAGAAGCCGCTGCAACCGGCCAGGGCCAAGGCAGTGGAGAGTGCGAGGGCTGGAAGTAATTTTTTCATGGAAGTACAGTCTCCTTGTTGGTGGCCGGTGCCTGGCTCTTCATACAGGGTAAATGCCGCGGGGGATTGCCCCACACGCACATAGAGTTAGACGCGGGTGGAACGGCAACCGCTCTTTTGTGGCGGGCGGAAGGCGGTTATTTTTCCGCCTGCTCAATTGCACTTTGAACGAGCGGGGCCATGATGGCGTAGCCGGCGGCGTTGGGGTGGACGCCGTCCTTGGCGAGGCTGGGGGGCAGGCCGTCTTGCGCGTCCTTCATGGCGGAGTGGTAATCGACGTAGAGGTCATTGTGCGCGGCGGCGTAATCCTTGAGCCAGTTGTTGATGGCGAGGATGCGGGGTGCGGGTTTGAGGCCCGGTCGCCAGGGATAATCAAAGACCGGGAGGATGGAGCAGAAGATGACCTTGATGCCGTTGGCGTGGGCGATTTCTGCCATGGCGGCGAGGTTGTCTTCAATCTGCGCATTGGTGGCCAGGCCGGTGTTGCCGGCCAGGTCGTTTGTCCCGGCGAGGATGACGACGGCCTTTGGCTTGAGGGCGACGACATCCTGATGGAAACGGAGGACCATTTGCGGGGTGGTTTGGCCGCTGATGCCGCGATTGATGTAGGGCTTGCCGGGGAAGGATTGGTCGAGGTGCCAGCCCTCGGTGATGGAGTCGCCCATGAAGACGATGCGCTTTTCACCCATAGCGGGTGCGGGGAGGGCGGCGTTGGCTTCGGCGTAGCGGCCGAGCCAGGGCCAGTCTTCCTTGAGCTGTTTTTCGTGGTCAATCTCCCACTGGCTCTTAGGGGGTTCGGCGTTGGCGCAGGGGCATTTTGAGGTTGCGGGGGCGGAGGTTTGCGCGTTGAGCGCGGCCGGGGCGAGGCAGAGGGCAAGGACGGAAAGAGCGGCGAAGATTTTCATGGGGCTCCTATTTCATGA
>JAJXXN010000297.1 GCA_021781075.1 Acidobacteriota bacterium
CTTCGAGCTTGCCCTCCACATAGGCCAGAGTGAACTCTGTCGCATAAACCGGCACATGCAGCTCATCCAGCATCCACGGCAACCCGCCGATGTGGTCCTCGTGCCCGTGCGTCAGGATGATCCCGCGCACATGCTGCTTGTTTTCCACCAGGTAGCTGATGTCGGGCACCACTATGTCAACGCCCAGCAACTCCGACTCCGGGAACATCAAGCCCGCGTCGATGACGATAATATCGTCCTCCCAGCGCAGCGCCAGGCAGTTCATGCCGAACTCGCCCAGCCCGCCCAGGGGAATAATCTTCAGTTTTTTGTTTTGCATTTCTACCTTGATGCTATCACCCAACGCGATTGAGCCGCTGGCGGCATGGGCCAAGCAAGCTCCGCTACCGCAGCAATTCCTCCAGCGTCGCGCTCAACTCCGTCTTCTCGTCCCGGTACTTCACTATCACCGGCGCATACAGGCTCAGCCCCCACTCGCGGCCCTTCTCTTTATTGACCGCGCGCGCACCGGGCACCACCACCGCCCCCGCGGGTATCACCAGCGGTAGCTCGCCGCTCGCCCGCAGCACTTGTCCCTTCACCAGGTCAAAGACCGCCGTCCCGCGCGTCAATATCGTCCCCGCGCCCAGCACCGCGCCCTTCCGCACAATCGTCCCCTCATACACGCCGCAGTTTCCACCCACCAGCGCATCGTCCTCAATAATCACCGGGCTCGCATTCACCGGCTCCAGCACTCCGCCAATTTGCGCCGCCGCGCTCAAATGCACGCGCTTGCCCACCTGCGCGCACGAACCCACCAGCGCGTGCGAGTCCACCATCGTGCCCTCGTCCACATACGCGCCCACGTTGATGTACATGGGCGGCATGCAAACCACCCCGCGCGCCACATACGCCCCCGAACGCACGCTGGACCCGCCGGGAACCACGCGCACACCATCCGCGGCGGCAAACTTCCGCGCCGGGTAAGTGTCTTTGTCAATGAAACTGAAGCCGCTTGCCGGCTGCTCCACCATCTCGCCAATGCGGAAGCCCAGCAGGATGCCGCGCTTCACCCAGGCATTCACACGCCAGCCTGTCGGTGAGCCCTCATCCGGCTCGGCGGCACGCAACTCGCCCCGCTCCAGCGCCGCGCGCAACTCCAGGAACGCCGCCCTGGCCCCGGCATCGCCCGCAGCCGCGGCACCTGCCGCAAAATGCACCTCAATCCGCGCTTCCAGCTCGTAGTGCCGCCTCATACTTCGAGTCTATCAACTCCTGCGAGCACACCCGGCCATTGTTCGAAAGCGCCGTCGCGCGCACCGCTGCGGCATTCCGCTCCACCGGCTGCAACCGGTAGCGGCGCTCCCCATTCGGCACCAGCGTCATCGGCACAGGCTCGCGCCATGGGCGTCCATGCAGGTTCCTCGACTCCAGCCACGCATTCAACCGCGGGTCGTGGATAACCGGCTCGTCCCGCCAAAACTGCGGCCCAAGGTCGCATTGAATCTGCAGGCTGCCCAATTCAATTTCAATGGCTGCTGTACCCTCGGCAAAAAAGCGCCGGGCATTTGCCGCACCCACAAGCAATCCTGTGGTGCCATCTTCTCGTGCATGTGTCTTCACATACATGGATGTACCCCGCCCGCTCATCTTGCTGATTGTGTCGTGAACTGAGCTCATCGCTTGACTCAGTATTCATGGGACGTGACGAAGCACGGTTTTGTTTCGATAAAGAATTTCAAATAGAACGCCAAAACGGATTTGTGCCGGATTTTTTCCCTGTTCTGGACTCACACCGCCAAAATCGCCCGCCGCAACGCCGCACCAACCCGTTCCTGCTCTTCCAATGTGATCCGGGTATAAAACGGCAGCGCCAGCACCTCCCCGGCCACCCGCTCAGTCACCTGCAGGCTCAACTCGCTTCGCCACAGCCGCGTCCAGTGAATCGGTGCAAAATATCGCGACGTCGCAATCCCAGCCTCGGCCAGCTTCTCCGCCACCAGTTCACGCCGCCCCGCCCCCTCAATCCGCACAACATACACAAACCAGCTGATCACCCTCCCGGGCACTTCCATCACCGGCAGCCTCACCCCATCAATCCCACCCAATATATATAGATAGTGTTCGGCCGCCTGCCGGCGTTTCTCTAGAATCTCCCCGATCCGGCTCAGTTGCACCCGCCCCAGCGCACAGTTGATGTCGCTCACCCGGTAGTTGAATCCCGCCTCGCCCTGCTCCAGCCAGCCATCGCCCGGGGCGCGGCCCTGGTTCCGCAGCCGCCGCAGGCGCGCGCACGCATCCGCCCCGCGCATGGTCACCACCCCACCCTCGCCCATCGTGATCTGCTTATTGGGATAAAACCCGAAGACCGCCGCGTCGCCAAAACTCCCCGTGCGTCGCCCGTCCGCCGTCGCGCCCAGAGCCTCGCAGGCATCCTCAATCAGCCGCAACCTGCGTCGCTCGCACAAGGCCCTCAATTTCGCCATCTCCGCCGGCACACCAAAGGTGTGCACCACAATCACCGCCCGCGTCTTCGCGGTAATCACTGCCTCCACCGTCGCCGCCGTGATGTTCAGCGTCTCCTCGTCAATCTCCGCAAACACCGGGCGCGCCCCTGCCTGCATCACCACATTGGCCAGCGCCACAAAGGCAAAGGACGGAATCACCACCTCATCGCCCGCCTGGATGCCAAGCGCCACCAGCGCCAGGTGCAGCGCTGCTGTCCCGCTGCTGACGGCCACCGCATCCTCCACGCCAATGTAGCGCGCCATCTCGGCTTCAAACCCATGCAGCTCCGGCCCCATGCACAACTGCGGGCCATCAAGCACGCGCAGCACCGCCGCGCGCTCCGCATCCGTAATATCAGGCGCTGAAAGTGGGACCATCCTCATGCGCCCGCCTCCGCAACCCGCGCCGGGGCCTTGATCAAAATCCCGCCCAAATCCGCCTTCTCCAGCACATCGGCAATCTTCACCGCCGCCTTCCCATCGCCATAGGGGTTCACCATCCCGCGCAGGCCCGCGCGGAACTCACCACTCATCGCCAGCTTCAAACCGGCGAGAATCTCCCCACGATCCGCGCCCACATCCACCACATTCCGCGCGCGCTCCCTGCCCTGCTGCCGCATGCCCACATTCACCACCGGCAAGGCAAAGCTCGCCGCCTCCATAATCCCGCTCGATGAATTCCCCAGCATCACGTCCACCTCGCCGAGCAGGCTCCAGTAGGTCACCGCGTCCAGGTTCACAAAAATCTCCAGACCATCGCGCCGCGCCGCCAGCTCGCGCGCCCGCCGGATCAGCTCATTGCTGCCCGCGTCCGCGTTCGGGTATACAAAGAGCAACTGCGCCCCCGCGGCCGCCTCATCCACCCGCTCCAATGCCGCAAAAAACTCCCCGGCCTCCGCCGTCGTATCCTTCGCAATCGTCAGCGGATGAAACGCCACCAGCACCGCTGGTTTCCGCAAACGCACCCCATGCCCGGCCACTTCACTCAACCGCGCTTCAACCTCATCGCGCCGCAACAGCTTTGAGCGCTTCAGGTGGTCAATCGACGGCGCTCCCGCGCAATGCACACGCCACGGCTCCTCGCCCATCGCCATCACCCGCCGCCGCGCAGTCTCCGTCGACGTAAAGTGCACATGCGCCATCTTCGTCAACGCGTTCCTCACCGCATCATCAATTGCGCCCTGGCTCACCTCGCCACCCTCGATATGCGCCATGGGGATGCGCAAGGCCAGCGCCACGCTCGCCGGCGCCAGCATCTCATAGCGGTCGGCAATCAACAGCAGCAGATCCGGCCGCCACGCCGTCAATGCGTCGGCAAGCCCCAGCACCGCCAACCCGATCGTCTTCGCCATCCCCGTGTCCGTGTCCGAGCTCAGCAGGCACTCCACCCGCGCCACAATCGGGAACCCGTCCCGCTCAATCTCCTTGGCCGTCGCGCCAAATACCGGCGAGTGGTGCGCGCCCATCGTGATCACGCCCACTTCAACGCTGGCGCGCGACTGCAACTCCCGCAGCACCCAGTACAAATGGCTGTACTCGGCCCGTGAGCTTGTCACCACCGCAATGCGCCGCCGTTTTTTTTCTGCTTTGTTTGCCAATGTAGCCGCCCTATCCGCAGTATATTCACCCCGCCCGTGCCGCTTTCATCTTCATGAAAATCCACCCGGCCCGGTGATAGAATTGCCAAAACTTCCCGTGTGAGGCCCGGGTCGTGCCACGCATGGAAGCACGCTGTCATTCGCGGCCATTGTTGGCATTGGCAACCTCTTCCCCCATAGGACAAAACCATGCACGATGCACAGGCTCCCCAGCGCCCGATTGAAGACTGGAAGGATTTTCTCTACCACATTTTTTACGTCTCCCTCGGCCTCCTGCTCGCCATTGGCCTGGAGCAGGCCGTGGTCTACGCCAACCGCACCATTCAAATCGCGGAGTTGCGTTCTGCCCTTGCCGAGGAGCGCGCCATCAATATCCAACACTTTGCCGTCGAGTCGGAGGAGATTGACCGCGTCGTTCCTATTCTCAAAAAGAATCTCGGCGTCCTGCTCTACCTGCGAAACCACCCCAGCCTGCCAGAATCGAAGTGGCCTGCGCAATTGCAATGGGCCGCAATCTACCCAACCTATAACGACACCGCATGGAAAACCGCTTCCACCAGCTACGTCTTCCAATACATGCCGCCCGTCGAGCTTCGCCGCCTCAATTATCTCTACGGCAAGCTCCAGGCCCTCAACGACACCAGCAACGACGAAATGAAGCTGAAATTCAAAATCTACTCCACGCTCAGCGAGGAGCCGGACTCCGGGCATCTTACCCCGGCGATTGTTGAAAAGCAGATCGACCTCTGCGAGCGCCTCATCGAATCCTATGCGCTTGCCTCCCGCGCCCAATACACGCTGCACAGTTTCAATCCCGATTTCACCCCCATCCCGCGCTCCAATCCAGCCGCCATTTTCACCGGCCTCTCCATTTCTCCCGCGGAAAAATCTCTCCTGACGCAAGAGCGGGACCGCATGTACGCCAAGGATGAGCTCGACAATGCCGCCGACCCTCTCCAATAAATATCCCGGCCTCAACCAGCAAGGCCCGTCCCCTGCGCCCCGCAGGGGCAAAATATTTGCCCGTGGCTTTTCATCCAGCCAACAATCGCGTCTCGTCTTCGCTCGCAGCCAATTAAACTATAGTCAATTAGACTGTTTGACCATCTTCCGATGAGGATCTCCTGCACAATGCGCCTCGCCCCCCTCGCCCTCGCCCTACTTGCCCCACTCGCCCTCGCCCAGTCCCCCAACGAAGCCGACGCCATCCGCATCAACAACCGTGGCGTGGCGGAGATGGGCCAGCAGATGACCGAGCGCGCCGCCACTTCCTTCACCGAGGCATTCGACAAGGACCCCCGTCTCGCGCAGGCGGCCATCAACAAGGGCATCGCACTCCTCTATCTCCAGAAGACTGATGAAGCCAAGGCCGCCTTCACCGCCGCCATTGCCCTCAACCCAAATAACCCTCAAGCCTGGTACAACCTCGGCCTTGCCCAGCACGCCAACTACGAACTCGAACCCGCCCTCGACTCCTTCAAGCACGTCGTCGCCCTCGACCCGCGAGACGCGGACTCCTACTACTACCAGGGCGTCTGCTACCAGGAGCTCAAGGACTTCGACAAGGCCATCGCCGTGCTCCAGCAGGCCATTACCATCGACCCTGTCCACGCCTCCAGCGAGTTTGTCCTCGCCCGCGCACTCCAGCGCTCCGGCCACCCCAATGAGGCCAAACCCCACTTCCAGCGCTTCCGCCACCTAACCAGCAACAAAATCTCCGCAGCCATCGGCCTTGCCTACGGCGAGCAAGGCCACTACTCCACCGTCACCGCCATAGCCGAGCCCACACCCGCCTCGCCAAAATCTGTTGCCGTCCGTTACACACCACAGCCGCTTCTCTCCGCCGCCGATTCCAAATCCCTCAACGGGCCCGTCTGCATCCTCGACACCACCGGCTCCGGCGTTGAAGACATCCTCCTCCTCGGCCGCGCACCGCACCCGCTCACCATCCTCCATCCCGAGGGCGC
>JAJXXN010000228.1 GCA_021781075.1 Acidobacteriota bacterium
CACGATGCAGCGGCAGAGGAGATTGACCACTACCAGAAAAAGCTGCGCGAACTGCAATATCTGCTTTATGCCGAGCGCAAACATTCACTGATGATTTGCCTGCAGGCGCTGGACACGGGCGGAAAGGATGGGGTCATCAACCATGTGCTGGGTGCGATGAATCCGCAGGGGTGCCGGGTGGCGGCGTTCAAGCAGCCTTCAGCAGAAGAGCTGGCGCACGACTTCCTTTGGCGTGCGCACAAGGTGGCTCCGGCGCGGGGCGAGGTGGTGATCTTCAACCGGTCACATTATGAGGACGTTCTGGTGGTGAGGGTGCATGAGCTTGTGCCCAAGGAGACGTGGTCGCAGCGGTATGAGCGAATCAACGACTTTGAGAAGGAACTGGCTGAGCACGATACACAAATTTTGAAGTTCTATCTGCACATTTCAAAGGACGAGCAGCTAAGGCGCTTCAAGGACCGGCTGGACGACCCGGCGAAGCACTGGAAGATCAGCGAGGCCGACTACAAGGAGCGCAATTACTGGGACGACTATGTGGAGGCCTATGAAGAGGCGCTGGCGCGGTGCAGCACGAAGTGTGCGCCGTGGTTTGTGATTCCGGCGAATCACAAATGGTTCCGCAACCTGGCGATTGCGCGGATTGTGGTGGAGCATCTGGAGGCGCTGAAGATGAAATATCCCGCGCCGACGGTGGACCTCAAGCACGTCCGGGAGGAGTATCACGCAGCGGAGGGGAAGTGAGGGTGAGGGCAACCGCTGATTTGTGACTGGTCTGCGTGGTGCGCAAACTCGCTCAAGGTGACAGTCAGTGGTGGCGAAGTAGCGGTCTGTGCTTTCCCACCCTTGCGTGATGAGACTACGCAAGGATGGGGCACCCAATTCGTTGGCTGAACGTTCAGGGCGTTTTGCGTTTGGAGGAACGAATGCGGCGGATTTCTTCGAGGCGCTGGGCGAGGAGTTTCTCGCGGCCTTCGGGGGTGGGGTGGTAGTAGGTGCGGCCTTTGAGCGAGTCAGGGAGGCAGTCCATGTCGGCGACGCGGCCTTCCTCATCGTGTGCGTAGCGGTAGCCCTTGCCGTAGTCGAGCTCCTTCATGAGTTTTGTGGGGGCGTTGCGCAGGTGGAGGGGGACGGGCTCCTGGCGGGTGTGCTCGACGTCGTCCAGGGCTGCACCGTAGGCGGTGTAGACGGCGTTGGACTTGGGTGCCAGGCAGAGATAAACGACGGCCTGGGCGAGGGCGAGGTCGCCTTCCGGCGAGCCAAGGAAGTCATAGGCGTCGCGCGCGGAGAGGCAGAGGTTGAGAGCTTCGGGTGCGGCGAGGCCGATGTCTTCGACGGCCATGCGGACGATGCGGCGGGCGAGATATAGCGGGTCTTCGCCGGCCTGGATCATGCGTGCGAGCCAGTAGAGCGCGGCGTCGGGGTCAGAGTTGCGGACGCTTTTGTGCAGCGCTGAGATGAGGTTGTAATGCTCCTCGCCGGTTTTGTCATAGACGAGTACGCGCTGCTGGATGGCTTCCTTGGCGAGGTCGTGGGAGATGTGTTTGTCGCCTTCGACGGCGAGTTGCGCGGCGACTTCGAGGGTGTTGTAGGCACTGCGGCAGTCGCCGGAGGAGTAGGAGGCGATGAGGGCGAGGGCGTCGTCGTCGGCGGTGAGATGGAGCGAGCCAAGGCCGCGGTCAGCATCGTCGAGTGCGCGGCGGAGGAGAGCCGCGATGCGCTCGTCTGGCAGCGGCTGAAGGACGTAAACACGGCAGCGGGAGAGCAGTGCGGAGATGATTTCGAAGGAGGGATTCTCAGTGGTTGCGCCGATGAGGCGGATGGTGCCGCGCTCGACGTAAGGGAGGAATGCGTCCTGCTGAGCCTTGTTGAAGCGATGAATTTCATCGACGAAGAGGATGGTGCGGGAGTGGAACTGGGCGGCGCGGTCGGCGTCGGCCATGACCTGCTTGATTTCCTTGATGCCGCTGGTGACGGCGGAGAACTCAATGAAGGTTGCGTGGGTGGTTTCCGCGATGATTTTGGCGAGGGTGGTTTTGCCGACGCCGGGCGGGCCCCAGAAGACCATTGAGCCGGGGTCGTCGCGCTCGATTTGAATGCGGAGCGGTTTGCCGGGGCCCAGGAGATGCTCCTGGCCGGAATATTCGGCGAGGGTGCGGGGGCGCATGCGCTCAGCGAGAGGAGCTGTCTCCACTGCGTGGGGCAGAGTTTTGGAGGAGGGGAGTGGTGAGTTGGGTTCCTGGTCGAAGAGGCTCATCGGTGGGCCCCGAGGTGGTTGAGCGGTCCGCCGCTGCGGGTGAGACGCTGACGCGAGGCTTCATAGAGAAGGATGCCGGCGGCGACGCCTGCGTTGAGGCTTTCAACAGGGCCTGGACAGGGGATGGTGAGGACCCCGTCGGCTTTGGCGGCGAGAGCAGGGGGCACGCCATTGCCCTCATTGCCGATGAGCAGGGCGACGGGGCCGCTGAGGTCGACGAGGTCGGCAGGCTGGCCTTGATGAATGGTGGTGGTCCAGATTTTGATGCCGGCCTGGCGGAGTGAGGAGATGGAGTGCTCCTGAGTGGTGCTGAGGATCGGAAGGCGAAAGAGGCTTCCGGCCGAGGCGCGGACGGCTTTGGGGTTCCATGCGCTGACGGTGCCGGGCAGCGAAAGGATGCCGTCGGCTCCGAAGGCCTCAGCTGAGCGAAGGATGGTGCCAAGGTTGCCGGGGTCCTGCAGGCCGGCGAGGACGACAATGAGCGGGGCGAGCTTTTGTGTGCCGAGGAGGTGGGCGAGGGTCCAGTCGGGCGGTTCGACGAGGGCTGCGATGGGTTGTGGAGTTTCCGTGGCGAGGGTGGAGGTGAGGAGTTCCGGCGGGACGAAAAGAATTTCAGTAGCCGCGGGTAGATGGATGGAGTCAAGCAGGCGCTGCGAGTCCTGCGCGACAAAGACGCAGGGGATATGGATTCCGGCACGGAGGGCTTCCTCGATGAGATGGGGCCCTTCGATTCCGGCCAGGCCCTGACCCGCGGAGTTTTGCACAGCGCGGCCGGGGTGGGCAAGGGCGCGGCGGAGTTGCCTGATGCGGACGTTCTGCTTGCTTTGTACAATGCGTGTAGACATTTTGTGCGCGACGAATCCTGCAACGATTCTAAGCTGAATGGGCGCGGTGCGCTGGAGCAGGAGGCGCGGGGCGAACTTGCACCATGGCTGGTGCTGTGATAGTTTGCGAATTTGTGGCGGCAGCAATTCGGGAACCGAGGTAGACCTGCTTGTCGGCTGAAATTTTGCGTGTCCATCCCGATGATCCTCAGGCGGACCGGATCGATTACATCGTGTCTTGTCTGCGCAAGGGGGATGTGGTAGCACTGCCGACCGATACGTTCTACGGTCTGGCAGTGGACCCGGTGAATCTGCATGCGGTGGAGCGGATTTACCAGATCAAGACGCGGCAGAAGCACAAGCCGCTTTCGCTGCTCATCGCTAATGTTTCGCAGGCCTACGAGTTGGCGCGGGATACGGATTCTCGGCTGGACAAGCTGGCGGAGAAGTTCTGGCCGGGGCCGCTGACGATTATTGTGCAGGCGGGGACAAAGCTGCCGTTGCGCTCGACGGCGAATACGGGGAATGTGGCGCTGCGTGTGCCGGATGCGGCGATTCCTCGGGCAGTGGTGGAGCGCTTTGGATTGCCGATTACAGCGACGTCGGCGAATCTGCGCGGGGCGAGCGAGTGTACACATGCAGCGTGCGTGCGGGACCAGATTGGGGACCGGGTTCCGCTGATTATTGATGGCGGACCGACGGCGCGTTCCCAGCCGACGACAATTGTGGACCTGAGCCTGGGTGACGGGCGATGGGAGATTCTGCGCGAGGGCGCAATTCCGACACATGAGATTGTGATGGTGCTCGAGCGGTAAGATGGCCGCATGAGTGCGCAAGCCAGTTTGGGCGCGAAGGGTCCGAAGCCACTGGGACGCGGGGCGATTGTGGCGGTGGTGTGCCTGATTGTGCTGCCGCTGGCAGCGCTGGCGTGGTTTCTGCATGTTTATACGCAAATTGAGCAGTGGGCGGCGATTGACCAGGCTGCGCCTTCTGATGCGATTGCGGTGTTTGGCGCGGCCGAATATGACGGGCGACCCTCGCCGGTGTATCGCGCGCGGCTGGATCATGCCGAGTCGCTGTGGGAGCACGGGATTGCGCCGGTGATTGTAACGCTGGGCGGGCCGGGCGGTGACCAGTACTCGGAAGGCGGGGTGGGACGAACCTACCTGATGAGCCTGGGCGTGCCGGAGCAAGCGATTATTGCCGAGACGCACAGCCGGAGCACGGTGGAAGCGGTGCAGCGGCTGGCGGTGATTGCGCGGGCGAACGGCTACGGGCAGATTGTGGTGGTGAGCGACAAGGCGCATATGTTTCGGCTGCATGAGATTTGCACGGCGGAAGGGCTGCGTGTGCTGACCTCGCCGCGTGCGCCGGTGCCGGTGGAGGGTGGAACGTCAGCGTGGGATCCGCTGGTGCACGAGGTGTTGAGCTATACGGCGTGGCGGTTGCATTTGGAGTGAGTGAGACGGTGAACAGCCGATAGTTGTCAGTTGATACGGGCGTGCACCGTGAGGGTTGCGGCGGCGAGGGCGAAGGCTGCAGCGGCGAGTGTGGAGAGGAAATTGACGCCGTCATTGTTGAGCCAACCGCGGCGCTCGAGGGTCGCACCGAGAAGACTGTCAAAGAAGAGTCCGAAGACCGCGCCTGCGAGGGTAAGCAGAAACAGTAGCGTGCTGCCGCCGAGGGCGAGAGTTCCTGAGGCGGCGACGATTGCGGCGGCGAGGATGCCGACGAGGGTGCCGCCGAAGCTGATAGCACCATCAGTGCCGGGCGGTGCGGCGCGGAGGGTTGTGAGCATTCGTGGCTTGGGGCTCATCAGTTGGCCGAGTTCGGAGGAGAGCGTGTCGGCCGCAGACTCCGCAATGGCTGCGAGGCCGGGAGCGAAGAGCAGGCCGGGATCGGGGATGGGCATCCAGCGAAGCGACAGCAGAGTGGCCTGCGCGAGCGGGTTGGAGACAAGCGCGGCGATGCCGAGGTTGGCGGCGACCTGCGCGGCGTTGCGGCCGGATTTCTGTTCTGCGGTGCCGAGGGCGAGTTTACGGTTGCGACCGAGGTGCGTGGCGAGGGTGGTAAGCAGAAGCAGAACGACGACAGGAAGGAGTGCGGTTCGCCAGGGAGCAAAGGGAAGGGGTGCGGTGGCGAACATAAGCGCAGCACAGAGGGCGAAGCCCGCCAATGCCGCGCCCGCGGTTGCGGCGCGAGAGAAGTAAGCTGCAAGGCCGAGGACTGCGCTGAGCCCGAAGGTCCAGAGTGCGACGGGGCGGTCTGCGAGGAACCACCAGTGAGCCTGCAGGATGACGTCTGCCGCGACGGCGGGCAGGACGAGAAGAAGCACGAGCTTGGACTGCCAGAGAAGTTCGACGCGGCTCACGGATTCATCGTATCGCCTGAAGGGATGGACGCGGCGCAGATGCGGTGGGAAACGTGTAGTGAAACGATTTACACTTGGTGCGCAGCGAATTTGGCTGGGTGAACGGCGGCGAGGAGACAGGTGCATGAAGAAGAGTTTTGTCGGGCTGGGGATGTTGCTTGGCGCAGGCGCGATGGCGGCGATGTGCGCGACGCATGGGGCGGCGCAGAGCGGCAGGGAGGTTACGGCGCAGCGCATGGAACTGGACTGGCCGGGAGAGACGATTGTGCTGGAGCCTTATGCGCCGAATATTGTGCATGTGACGCTGAGTTTGCAGAAGGCTGCGGCTCTGGGCGGGCCGGGCTACGGCGTGATTGGTGCGCCGGATGGGACTGGATGGAAGGCGAGCGAGACGACGACCGAAGAGGTGTATGGATCATCGCGGATGGTGGTGGAGGTGGACCGGCCAGCGAATTTCAAGCCGCCAGTGGTGACGACGCAGAATGACATTGGGAACTACTTCAGCGGTTCGACGCCGGGGGCGCACATAGTCTTTCGTGCGGCTACCGGGAAAAAGTTGCTGGAGATGACGGGCTGGAGCCA
>JAJXXN010000112.1 GCA_021781075.1 Acidobacteriota bacterium
TTTTGGAAGGGGATGTATTCACCGTAAGGGACGAGGTGGATTTTGTCGTAGCGGCCCAGCTCGTGGCCGTCGGGTGCGAAGACCATGGCTGAGTTGTAAAAGTTGTATGCGTGCAGGCTCTCATCAAAGTCCACGCCCAGGCCGCCGATAAAGAGCGCGGAATGCGCACTGGTGGCGAGGGCGCCCATGGAATCCTGGAATCTTTTTTGCGATTCGAAAAATGGCGCCGGCGACTCGGGCCACGCGATGAGGGCGGGCGGCTGTGCGGGGTTGCACGGCGGGTTGACGGATGCGGTTGTGAGTTGCGTGATTCCAGCGGTGAATTGCGCGCTGAGGCATGGGTGCGTGGCGCGATGTCTGAGCTCGTCCATCTGGCGCATCCATTCAGCGTCGTTCCACAGGTTGTCCGCGGCAACGTCGAGGTTGGGCTGGATGAGGAGGGCGGTGGCGGTGGCAGCGGGAGCAGCGGGCTTGAGGAACAAGCCGAGCGTGGCCAGGGCCATCAAGCCAAGTCCGGCATAGGCAAATGATTTTTTCCTTGTGAAGGCCGGCAGAAAGGCGGCGGTAAGCAGCGCGTTCGAGGCAACGAGGAGGAAGGTGATGCCGTAGACGCCGGTCCACGGGGCAAGTTGCGTAAGCAGCGCGTTGTCAATTTGCGAGTAGCCAAGCTGGTCCCAGGGCACACTGGTGAAGCGCGCGGCGAGCAGGTCGAGTGCGGTCCAGAGGAAAGGCGCGGCGAGAAGGGCGATGGCAATGGATTTTGTGGCGCGGCGAATGAGCAGCAGCCCGAGCGTGAAGAGCGCGAAGTAATTGCCCAGGACGAGGCTGAAACCGAGCAGCAGAAGGAAAGACACCAGCGGCGAGAGGTGGCCGTGGAGGTTCATGGTGGCGTAGATCCAATAGCAGTTGCCCATGAACCAGAGGGTCCCGGCGAGGTAGCCGAGAAGGTAGGCGCGGCGTTTGGCGCGAGGCGAGCCATCCGCGGCGCCGGGCATGCGGCAGAATCCGTCCTCAAGCGAGAGGACGGCGACGATGAGTGGCACGAGTCCGAACCATGCGACGATGCCGCGCCACGGGGGCATTGGCCCGGCGAGCGGGAAAGGCAATTCCAGCAAAAGGGCGGTGAGGAGTGCCGCCAACCAGCGCAATTTGTCGCTACGCATACATGGCCAGTCTAACAAGTGCCGGTGGTGAATCTTTTGGGGGCAGGGATGAACTCTCGGTTACAATTTTGGTATGGTGCTTGAAATCATCGGCCTCCGGATCCTGGAGGTTCTTTTCTTCGTCGGCCTCATCGGCTCGGTCGTTGTCATTCTCATCAGCTTCTATGAGGATGCGATAGAGCTTTTCGGCAAGGATTAAATTTCGCTCAAGTCTAATGATGCAAACTGTGCGTGCATTTCAACCGGGAATTTGCTTATTTTTCCTGATTGAAATAAATTGACTCCGCAAATCCGGCGTCATACACTGAGAAACTGGTGGGGTGTGCGCAAAGTAGCATCCCCACCCCTGAGTTGCCGGAGTGGCTCCGGCCGTTGTTTTTCCCAATTATGGCCTCATCACGTACGACCTATGCCCCGCCCAGTGACCGTGTCCGGCTCGTAGTAGCCTCGTCGGTCATGCTGACCTTCATTTCCTTTTGGCGGGCAGCGGCCGTGGTTTTGAACGACCTCGGCTCCTCGGCATTTTACGCTGGTGGCATTGCCGAGCACGCGATTGGTGCCTCCGCGCCCTGGTTCATCCTGGCCATCATGCTGTTCAGCTTTGCGGTGCGCGCGGTGTATGTGGAGAGCTGCTCCATGTTCACGCGCGGCGGCGTCTATCGCGTGGTGAAAGAGGCGCTGGGTGGCACATTTGCCAAGTTGAGCGTCTCGGCGTTGATGTTCGATTACATTTTGACGGGACCAATCTCGGGTGTGTCCGCCGGGCAATACATCACCGGGCTGATGAATGAGCTGATGGACGTGGCTGCCCATTCCGGTTGGTTGCCGCCTGCGCTGCTGGATGCCCACTTGCGGCCACACCACTTCGACCTCAATTTGACCTCGGCGGTATTTGCAGCCATTGTGACGGTTTATTACTGGTGGCAAAACCTGAAGGGCATTGAGGACTCGAGCGACAAGGCGCTGCGCGTGATGCAGATTACCACGGTGATGGTGGTGATTCTGCTGGGGTGGGGCGTCTATTCCGCCATCGTGCGCGGCGTCGGTCTTCCGCCCGCCCCCATTCCCGCCAATCTTCATTTCAGCGAGGATGCGCTTGGATTCCTCAAAGGCCGCAATGTCCTCCATGTGCTCGGGCTTTTCGGCATCCTGATGGCCTTTGGACACTCGATCCTGGCCATGAGCGGCGAGGAGAGCCTGGCCCAAGTCAATCGTGAGATCCAGCACCCGAAACTCAAGAACCTGAAGCGCGCCGCGATTGTCATCGCCATTTACAGCCTTGTCTTCACCGGCGGCGCAACGCTTTTGGCTTCAATGCTGATTCCAGCCTGGGAGCGAACCCACGTTTACCAGGACAACCTGATTGCGGGACTGGCCATGTACATGGTCGGCCCCTCGGCGCTGCGCATCGCCTTCCGCATTTTTGTCGTCGTGGTCGGGTTCCTGATCCTCTCCGGCGCCATCAACACCTCGATGATTGGCTCGACCGGCGTGCTGATGCGTGTGGCCGAGGACGGCGTGCTGACCGACTGGTTCCGCAAGCCGAATGCGCGCTTTGGAACAAGCCATCGGATTGTCAACCTGGTCTTCGGCCTGCAGATGTTCACAATCATTGTGACCGCGGGCAACGTGAACACACTCGGCGAAGCCTACGCCTTCGGCGTCATCTGGTCGTTTACCTTCAATTCGCTGGCCATGCTGGTGCTGCGCTGGAAGTACAAGGGCGAACGCGGGTGGAAGGTTCCCCCAAACCTGCGCATCGCGGGGCGGGATGTTCCTGTTGGCCTTCTTTCAGTGTTTTTCGTACTGCTCTCAATCGCAATCGTGAACCTGTTCACAAAATCCGTCGCAACGGTCAGCGGCGTTGCCTTTGCCGCGGTCTTCTATGTCATTTTCAGCATCAGCGAGCGCCACAACCTGAAAAAACATGCGCTCACCAGCCGGCAAATGAAGGACCACTTCCAACTGGAGCACCAGGACACGATCAGCGCCGAGACCGTGGCCATACGCCCGGGCGGCGTGATGGTGACCATGCGCGACGCGGCCCACCCGTTTGCGCTGAAATGGGCGCTCTCGCGCACCAGCACGCACGAGCAGGATGTGGTGGTTTTGGCCGTGCGCCTGATGGGCGCGGGCGGCTCGGAGTACATCGGGCCGGAGAACCAGATTTTCTCAGAGCACGAGCAGATGGTCTTCACCAAGGCGATTTCAGTGGCCGAGAGCTTTGGCAAGAAGGTGTCACTGCTGGTGGTACCCGCGGGGGATATTTTCACCGCGCTGGTGCAGAGCGCGAACTCGCTCGAGGTGGATTCAATTGTCTCCGGTTTCTCCGCCAAGCTGAGCCCGGAGGAGCAGGCCTTTCACATTGGGCAGGCATGGGAGACATTGCCGGAGCCGAAGCGTCAATTTAATTTTTATGTGGTGAGCGAAACCGGCGAGGCGCGCAACTTCCGCATCGGGCCGCACACGCCCTCGCTCAACGCCGACGATGTGCAACTTGTGCACCGCTTGTGGCTGAACCTGAAGCGCGATCCGCGCATGAATGAATTGCACCATCGCGACATCATCTCCTACTCACTCTCCCGCCTTGCCGGCCAGTATGCGCGCGACAAGGATGATGTCCTCGGCGGACTGCGCAACTTTATCGCAGCGGAAAAGCAGGAGCCGCCAAAGCTCTCACTCAATGAAGGCGCGCCAAACATGCGCACCCTGCCCAGCCGGGCTGAAGGCCGGACGCACGGCTACGAGTAGGTTGCCTTTGCCGACCCCAACCGGCCGAGGCGCAATTTTCCACATGGCAAAACACCACCGTGCAGCGCACCTGCATTGGATAAAATCCAACTAGCGGCACTTCCCTTTACCGCAGGATGTGGAGTCACAACCCATGGGTTACCAGGTACTGGCCAGAAAATACCGCCCGCAGCGCTTTGCCGACGTGGCCGGGCAGGAGCACGTCACGCGGACGCTGATGAATGCGCTCAGCCTGAACCGCATCGCGCACGGGTACATTTTTTCCGGCCACCGCGGCATTGGCAAAACCACCATCGCCCGCATCCTGGCACAGGCGTTGAACTGCAGGACGGAGATTGGTTCGGCGAGCCCGGCGCGCCCCACACCGGAGCCATGCGGCGAGTGCGACTCATGCAATGAGATCCGTCAAGGCAACGCCGTGGACGTGATTGAGATTGACGCCGCCACCAACCGCGGCATTGACGAGATTCGCGAGTTGCGCGAGGCGGCGCGCTATTCGCCGGCCCGCGACCGGTACAAAATCTATATCCTGGACGAAGCGCACCAGATCACGGATGCGGCCTTCAATGCCCTGCTGAAGACCCTGGAAGAGCCGCCCGCGCATGTGGTCTTCATGATGGCGACCACGGAGCCCGAGAACATCCCGCAGACCATCCGCTCGCGCTGCCAGCACTTCAGTTTTCACGCCGTCAAGTTTGACGATATCCTGGCCCAGCTCAGGATGATTGCCGGGGCTGAGCAGGTGCGCGCCGAGGACCCGGCGCTGGCATTGCTAGCCGAGGCCGGCGACGGCTCGATGCGCGACGCGCTTTCCATCATGGACCAGGCGATTGCCTCGGCACCGGTTGAAGGCGGCCAGCCCGTTTTGAGCGCCGGGCAGATACGTGACCTGATGGGCTCGGTGCCAAACGCCGTCTTCGAGCGGTTGATGGAGGCGGTGGCCGCCGGAACGAGCGCGGAGTTGATGGAGCAGTTGGACACACTGCTCAATGCCGGCAACAGCCCATTGTCGCTGGCAAGGCAGATGGTCCGTTATCTGCGCAATGCGCTGATGGCCAAGCTGGGCGGCGAACAGACCGAACTGATGCAGATATCCACGGATGAACGCGCTCGTGCCGCTCGCACAGCCTTGCTTTTCAGCGAGGAGGAGCTTACTCGCGCTCTGCAAATTGTCCTGCGCACCTTCGACGAGTTGAATTATCGCCAGGAACAAAGATTCCACCTGGAGATTGGGCTGCTCAAGTTGATCCACGCGCAGCGCCTCTTGCCGGTGGAGGAGATTCTGAGCGGCCTTGCATCCGGGCGCATTGCCGCGCCCACGCCTGCGGCTCAGCGCCCCTCCGCCCCGGTGAGTTCAGCCGCCACAAACACCCCCGCCATCGCACCCAATCGTAATGCGCCGGCCAAACCCGGTGCGCCATCGGACTCGATCTCGCCCTTTGCATCGGCCACTGCGGCAGCCACAGGAACGGCCAAGGTGGTGCGCATTGATGAGCCAGCCCACGAGGCCGCAACCGCTCCGATTGCCACCGGGGTGGTGACGACTGATGGCGCCCTTGCCCGCGCGCCGCAGCAGGTTGATGTCCACCTCCGCGCCGGGCAGGTTAACTTGGACGCCCTGCGCGAGGGCGTTGCGCAGGCACTTGAAACCGACGGCCACAGTTCCGCGGCAACTTTTATCGCCAATGGCCGCTGGTCGCTGGACGGATCAAACCTCCGCATTGAGGTTGCCGCCGGCAAAAAAATGATCGGGCTCACCTTCAATGCCGCGGCGGAGAAAATCATCCGCCAAAGCCTGCAAGCGGGCGGCATGGCTGTGCGCTTCATGATTTTGCCTGGCGAGGGACTTGCGGCAGCCAATGCGGCCACTGCGCCCAGCGCTCCGCGCGGAAGCATCCAGCAGGCCGCCCTGGAGCACCCGCTTGTCCGTCACGCGCAAACCTTGTTCAACGCTGAAGTGCGCGGTGTTCTTGACCTGCGCGAAAAGTGACCCACACAACCCCGTTCCCCACCCAGGAGGATTCCATGTCGATTGAGATGACCCGCCGCACGTTCCTGCGCAATACCATGGCGC
>JAJXXN010000290.1 GCA_021781075.1 Acidobacteriota bacterium
GTCCTGATGGGCCATCACAATTTTGAAACGCAGGCTGGCGTCCTGGTTGATTCGTTGATCTGCCTGCTCCTGGGGTTGGCGATTCCTTCCTTCACCGATCTGCGTTCACAGTGGCTAACGCGCCCCGCCGAGGAGATTGCCAAGTACTCCTATGGGATTTACCTGCTGCACGTGCCGGCGTTTGAGATCGTTTTTCGCGGCTTGCCGCATTTGCCATTGGCCGCCAAATGCGCCCTGTTCTTATCCACCACCGCGGTGCTCTCCGTGGCCGCCTATCACCTGCTGGAGCATCCATTGATTCAACTCGGCAAAAGGCTCACCGCCGAGCCTGCGGGCAAGGGCAGGTCAAACCAACCGGAGGCGGGCGAGCCTACGGCGTCCTCCGATGGATTTGAATATGCCGAATCAAATTCGGGCCAGCCGCTTGTTTCCATCATCACCCCGGTATACAACGCGGCACGCTGGTTGCCGCAGACCCTGGACAGCGTGCGCGCGCAAACGCTGCCCGCATGGGAGCACATCCTTGTCGATGATGGCTCCACGGATGATTCAATACCCGTCATGGAAGAGGCGTGCAAGCGGGACGGCCGCGTGCGATTGATATGCGCAACAAGTCATCTTGGCCCCGCCGGTGCGCGCAACCTGGCCCTGCAGGCGGCGCGAGGGAGATACATTGCATTTCTCGACGCGGACGACCTTTGGCTTCCGGAAAAACTGGAGCGATCGGTCGAGTGGATGAGGGCGCATGGCTACTCGTTTATTTACCATGATTACAGGCATATGTCGCATGACGGCAAGCATGTTGGTGCACTGGTCGAGGGAGCGGACGTGCTGGACCTGCGCGCGTTGCATACGCGCCGCGGGGCGGGTGGTTGCCTGAGCGTGGTGTTGGACCGCGCCCAGGTCCCGGATTTTTGCTTTCCGCAGGAATATAAATTGTTGAATGAAGATTTTTGCGCATGGATGAAGCTGATTCGCGCCGGGCATCTTGGGCATCGTCTGCCGCTTGACCTGGGCCGCTATCGGCTCTCGCCAAACAGCCGCTCGGCGAACAAATTGAATGCCGCATATCACGTCTGGCGCATTTACCGTGAAATTTCGCGGTTGAACCTGCTTCATGCGGCATTCTGGTGGTTGCAGTATGCGTGGAGCGGTTTCTGGCTGCACCGCCTGGCGCGCCCGCGCTGAAGCGGGGGTATCGAAAGCCCTGTATTCATCGGGGTTTTATCACATGGCGGGCGCAATTGTGATACTCTCAAATGCGGGAGAAAAGAAACCGCAGCATGTCCACAGTCAGCAAATTTATCAAGCACCACTATCGTCATTTCAATGCCGCGGCGCTCATTGACGCGGCCGAAGGCTACAAGAACCACCTCGCCGCGGGCGGCAAAATGTTTGTCACCATAGGCGGCGCCATGAGCACTGCCGAGCTCGGCCTTTCACTCGCCGAGATGATCCGCCAGGACAAGATCCACGGCATCAGTTGCACGGGCGCGAACCTTGAGGAGGATGTTTTCAACCTGGTTGCGCATGATTATTACGAGCGCGTGCCGCGTTACCGCTACCTGACGCCGCAGGATGAGGAGGCGCTGCTCAAGCGCCACATGAACCGCGTCACCGACACCTGCATCCCGGAGATGGAGGCGATGCGCCGTATTGAGAGCGCAGTGCTCAAGGAGTGGATGCGCGCGGACCAGGCGAACGAACGCTACTTTCCGCATGAGTTCATGTACAAGATTCTGCTCTCGGGCGAATTGAAGCAGCATTACCAAATCGACCCGAAGGACAGTTGGCTGCTGGCCGCGGCGGAGAAGAACCTGCCCATCTTTGTTCCCGGTTGGGAGGATTCAACGCTCGGCAACATGTTCTCCGGCCATTGCATTTCCGGTGATGTCAAGAAAGTACACACGGTGCGCACCGGCATTGAGTACATGATGGAGCTCGCCGAGTGGTACACCGGGCTGACCGCGAAGCACTCGCTTGGTTTTTTCCAGATTGCGGGCGGCATCGCCGGCGACTTCCCGATCTGCGTGGTGCCGATGCTGCACCAGGATTTGCAGCGCGACAATGTGCCTCTCTGGGGCTACTTCTGCCAGATCAGCGACTCGACGACGAGCTATGGCTCCTACTCCGGCGCGGTGCCCAACGAGAAGATCACCTGGGGCAAGCTGGGCGTGGACACACCGAGCTACATCATCGAGTCGGATGCGACGATTGTGGCGCCGTTGATATTCGCCTACCTGCTGGGCTGGTAGGGCGCGCCTCGAACAACTCATGATAGATTGGGGAGCTATGAAGAGCTCCTCAATTTTTTTGTCCACCTTGTTCTCGACGATTTTGTTTGTTGCACCCGGCGCCGCAGCGCAATGCGACTCACCGGACCTGGTCCACGGTGCGGATAAATACAACGCGCTGGTTTGCAAGGCGGAAGCAGCCGCGCAAAATCATGATGAGAAAAAGGCATTATCAATCCTCCTGCTTGCCGAGGAGGAGTCTCCGCTTCCGGATTTCCCGAACCTCTTTCTTTTTGACCGGGTTGCGCTCAGCAACGCCAGGCAGGGAAATTTCGACATGGCTGAGCTCAACCTGGCGTACGCCGACATTTCACTCCTGTGGTTGAAGGGAATCGCGCGTTGCAGGAAGATTACCAGCTCGGACGATGAAATCCTGGTTCAAGACGATGCCCCGCTGCACTCGGAAAACGCGCGGTATATGGCGAATGTCCTGTGCGGCGACGCCTATGACAAGGCACATGAGGAAAATCTTGCCACTGCCGGAAATTCCCAGCTCACGGCCCGGATGGCGCTGCGCCATGCGGAAATCAAAAATGAAATTGATGGGTTGTACAAGTCGTGCTGCAAGGCCCCGGTTAAAAAATAGAGCCGGCCTGGGCGGACCGGCCCCTGTTTCGCACGCTGCGATCCTTACTTGCAGTAGAGATCGACGTATTCATTCACCGGCGTATTGTCCAACCGGTGCGGGTCAAGCGAGAGGCCGAGAATCTCTTGTTGGCGCGCTGTGTTGAAGTGGCGGGCCAGGTTGCGCTTGAATTTCTCAACCAGCAGCGGCATCCCCTCGGCGCGGCGCAGGCGATGGCCGATCGGGTACTCGACAGTTTCCTCGATGATTGACCCGTCATTCAACTCGACGCGCAAGGAGTTGGCGATGGAGCGCTTGTCGGGATCGTGATAATCGGCGGTATATTGCGGGTTCTCGACGCAGGTTGTTCGTTCGCGCAGCGCATCAATACGCGGCCCCCAGGTCGGGTCATTGGCCATTGCGTCCTCGTAATCCGCCGCGGTGAGGCGGCCGAAGAGCAGCGGGATGGCGACCATATATTGGATGCAGTGGTCGCGGTCGGCGGGGTTGTTCAGCGGGCCTGATTTATCAATGATGCGAATGCAGGCCTCGTGTGTGCGGATAGTGATGGATTTGATGGAGTCGGCATTCAATCCGCGCGCAGCAAGTTTTTGATGAATTGTGACCGCAGCTTCGACCGCGGTCTGAGAGTGGAACTCGGCCGGGAAGCTGATTTTGAAGAGAACGTTTTCCATCACATAACTGCCGTAGGGGCGCTGGAACTGGAACGGCTGGCCCTTGAAGCTGACATCGTAAAAGCCCCAGGTCTTCGCGGTGAGCGCGGTGGGGTAGCCCATTTCGCCTTTTTGCGCCATCAGCGCGAGGCGCACGCCGCGGCTGGTGGCGTCGCCCGCGGCCCAGCTCTTTCGCGAGCCGGTGTTGGGTGCATGGCGGTAGGTGCGCAGGCTTTGCCCGTCAACCCATGCAAGCGAGAGAGCGTTGATGAGTTCGTCGCGCGTGAGGCCGAGCAACTGGCCGACGACGGCGGTGGTGGCAACCTTGACGAGAAGAACGTGGTCGAGGCCGACCTTGTTGAATGAGTTTTCGAGCGCGATGCAACCCTGAATCTCGTGGGCTTTGATCATCGCGTTGAGCACCTGCCACATTTTGAGCGGAGGCTGATGGTTGGCAATCGCCGTGCGGCTGAGCCAGTCGGCGACGGCGAGAATGCCGCCGAGGTTGTCGCTGGGGTGGCCCCACTCGGCGGCCAGCCACGTGTCGTTGAAGTCGAGCCAGCGGATGATGGCGCCGATGTTGAAAGCCGCCTGCACGGGGTCAAGTTGCCAACCGGTGCCGGGCACCCGCGCGCCGTTCGGGACGATTGTGCCCTCGACAATCGGGCCAAGCAGTTTGGTGCACGCCGGGTACTCGAGCGCCTCGAGCCCGCAGCCAAGCGTGTCGATGAGGCAGGCGCGCGCCGTGGACCAGGCCAGCTCGTTTTTCACTTCATAGTTGAGGACGTAATCGGCGATTTCGGTGAGAACGTGATCGGGCGCCGGGCGGTTGTTGCTGATGTGGGTGGACATGGTTTCTCCTGGTGCTTAACGGTTTTCGATCGCCACAAATGCGCGGTTCTCAGGACCGGTGTAATTTGCCGAGGGGCGGATGATTTTTCCGTCCTGTCGCTGCTCGATGACGTGCGCGCTCCATCCGGCGGTGCGGGCCATGACGAAAAGTGGCGTAAACATCAGCGTGGGGATGCCCATCACGTTGTAGGCGACGGCCGAGAACCAGTCGAGGTTGGGGAACATCTTCTTGATCTCGTCCATCACGCCCTCAATGCGCTCGGCGATGGCGTAGAGTTTGAGGTCGCCGGCATCTGCCGCAAGTTCGTGGGCCACGCGCTTGATCATCACGTTGCGCGGGTCGGCGATGGTGTAAACGGGATGGCCGAAGCCGATGACGACCTCTTTGGCGGCGACGCGGCGGCGAATATCAGCCTCGGCCTCATCGGGCGAGCTGTAACGCTCTTGAATCTCCAGCGCTACCTCATTGGCGCCGCCGTGCTTGGGGCCTTTGAGCGCGCCGATGGCGCCAGTGATGCAGGAGTGCATGTCGGAGCCGGTGCCGGCGATGACACGCGCGGTGAATGTGGAGGCGTTGAATTCGTGCTCCGCGTAGAGTATGAGCGAGGTTTGCATGGCGCGCACCCAGAGCGCGCTGGGTGCCTTGCCGTGGAGCAAGTGGAGGAAATGAGCGGCGATGGAATCGTCATGGGTCGCGGTCTCAATGCGCTTGCCGGAATGCGCGTAATGATGCCAATAGGCGAGCATGCCGCCGAGGGTGGCGAGAAGGCGGTCGGCGTTCTCCTTGGCCCCGGCCTCCGTGTGCGCTGCCGGTTCCGGCTCCACGCAGCCGAGCACGGAGACGCCGGTGCGCAGGACGTCCATCGGGTGGGTGGAAGCGGGCAAAAGCTCCAGCGCGCTTTTGACCGCGGGGGGCAGCGCGCGCAGCGATTCCAATTTGGCCTTGTAGGCAGCCAGTTCAGCACGCGTGGGCAGTGCGCCGTGGATCAGCAGGTGCGCAACTTCCTCGTACTCACAATGCGCGGCGAGGTCGGCTATGTCGTAGCCGCGGTAATGCAGGTCATTGCCGCTGCGGCCCACGCTCGAGAGCGCGGTGTTGCCGGCAGGCGTGCCGGAGAGCGCAACGGATTTTTTCGGCTTGAACCCGGAGGCTTGTTCTGTGCTCATAGGGAAAACTCCAAAAGGTCAGGAACGGTTCTTGTTGAAGAGCTCGTCGAGTTTCTGTTCGTAGGCGTGATAGCCAAGGTATTTGTAGAGGTCGTCGCGGCTTTGCATCAACCCGAGCACATTCTTCTGTGTGCCCTCGGTGCGGATGGCCTCATAGACCTTGAGCGCCGCGGCATTCATGGCGCGGTATGCGCCGCAACAATATAGGATGATGTCGACGCCGGCGGCGCCCAGTTCCTCGCGCGTCCACAGTGGCGTCTTGCCGAACTCCGTGATGTTGGCCAGGATGGGCACGCCGCAGGCCTCGCGGAATGTGGTGTACTGCTTGAGGTCGGTGACAGCCTCGGCGAAGATCATGTCGGCGCCGGCGCGCACATACTCCACGGCACGGTCGAGCGCCGCCTCAAGGCCTTCATTGGCCAGGGCGTCGGTGAG
>JAJXXN010000099.1 GCA_021781075.1 Acidobacteriota bacterium
ATGGTGCCGGGCGCGCTTTACATACTGACGAACCCGGATGGCATCGCGCATCCCGACCGCTGGACGAGCGCCTACTGGCTCAACGCGCTCAAATTCACCCCGCTGCCGCACCTGATGAGCTTTGTGTTCGGGGTGGCCCTGGCGTCCTTGGATGTGCGGCTTTACCGCGACGGGGCATTGCGTTTGTGGCTCGGGATTGTAGGTTTTGCAGGGCTGTTTCTGCTTCTTGGCCTGGGCGCCGAGGTTCCCTACGCGCTCATCCACGACGGGTTGTTGATGCCGCTCTTTGCCTGCATCATCCTTGGATTGGCCGGGCACAATTACCTGTCGCGGTTATTGAGCCTCAAGCCGTTGGTGTTCATCGGCGAGGCCAGCTATTGCCTTTATCTGCTTCACTTCAACCTGTGGAACCTGATTCACACTTCGCGCATACTCAACCGGCTGCATCTTGCCCAGTTCGACCCTTGGCTGAGTTACCTGCTGTTGATTGGCATGGCGCTGCTGGCATTGCATTATGTTGAGAAACCGGCACAGAAGGCATTGCGCAACTTTTTGCATGCTGTGATGAACTGAGGGGCGCAAAACCGCGAAGCAGGAGAAAAGGCCCGGCTCTGCCGGGCCTTTTGATGTTGCATGGAGTGGGATTAATTGGTCAGCACGTAATTGCCGTGCGGAACGCTTGCAATTGCAGTCGGGTTGTTGAGCGTGGGGTAGGGTGAGGCCTGGTTGGGGCTGATTGTTCCCGTGTCCGCATTGATCAGGAAGCCGGAAACCGAATTGCCGATGTAGTTCGCCGTGTATACGTTGCGCGCCAACGACGGGTCTATGACAAGCGCGACCGGGTCTGTATCCGTGCTGTTGGTGGTGCTGCCTGAGGGGTTCACGGCCGTTGAGGGCGTCCCGGTCGGCAGCGAGATGGCATAAGCTGAGACCGAATTGTCCAGTGAGTTAGTCACATAGATATACAGGCCGCGTGGGTCAACCACGATGGAGGAAGGCTCATAGCCGGTCTTGAAGGGGCCGTTGATGAGGAAGTAGAGCGAGTTGTTGCTCTGGATGCTGTAGGCAATCAGCTGGTTCGAGGCGAAATCCGTGACATAGACAAAGCGGTTGCCGGGGTCTGAGGAGATGCCTGAAGGCTTGACGCCTGCGATGAACGGGCTGGAGGGCGCAGCGCTGAGCGTGCCGCCTGAGCCGACGTTGAAGCTGAAAACCCAGCCCGCATTGGCCTTGCTGGTGGGGTGGCCGCCGGGATTGTAGGAGGACTGGTCATAGGCTGAGACCAGAACGCCGGAGCCGTTAAAGAGCACATTGACGCCGGTCGGGACAATGACATCCGAGGCGAAGGGTGAAGGCAGATTCAGCGGCCAGTAGTTGAGGCCGCCGTTGGCCAGCGGGGTGCCAATGGCGCCGTTATTGAGCGGGAAAACGGAGAGCGCTCCGGAGCAGGTATTGGGCGTATTGCAACCTGGTTCATAGGCCGTAATGACGTAAAGGTAGGTGCCGGCCTGATTGGTGGCCATGGCAAGCGGGGTATTTCCCTCGGAGGCAAGGGAGACAACGTCCTTCTGGGTCAACGAACTGTCGTTGTTGATGGCAAAGTGGACGATGGTGCTGTTGCCCTGGTTGGCGACGTAGAGGTCCTGGAAGTTGGAGGAGGTAATCATGGAGATGGGCATGGGGCCGCCGGAGTCGATGGGATTGACCGTGGGGCGTAGTGCGCCGGTGAGCTGATCGACGCCAAAGGCCTGGATTTGGCCGTCGCCATTGCTGAGGGGCTGGGCGGCGGAGACGTAGACGTAATCGATGGTACGCGTGATGTTGCAGGCGGTGAAAAAGAGCGCCGTCGCAAGTGCGAGCGATGCCATGATTGCGTTGCGGGAGAGTTTGCTCAACTTCATATGCTTCCTTCGTCGCGGTTGCCGTGGCAACCCTTCACTGAGAATTTGATTTGTTGCCGGAACGCGCTTCCGGTCTTGTGTTAACGGGTTTGTCCATCATGCGGAATCGCAGCCAACGCGGTGGGCTGCACATCCGTCTTGAATGGCGTGTTGATGGCATTGACCAACGTGTTGTTGGCCGAGTCCAGTTCAAATCCTGAAACGGAGTTGCCCAGGAAATTGGCCACATAGACATATTGGCCAAGGCGTGGCTCCACCATGACAGCAACAGGCTGGTTGCCGGTTGCATAGGCCCCCAGATTGTTGAGGGATGTGCCCGAGACTGAATACACCATGACGTTTGAGTCGACGGAGTTGGTGACGTAAAGATAAGTGCCTGTCGGGTCAATGGCAAGCGCGGAGGGTGCATTGCCTGCCGGGTACGTGGCGCTTAGCGTCAAGGATCCGTTTGGATTCACATCATAAACGAAAATGTTGTTGCCCCCCGGCGCATTGGCCAGGTTGACGCTGTCGGCAACAAAAACCTGCGCGTTGTTCGGGCTGCTCGTGATGCCCGCGGGCAGTGTGCCTGCCGGGGTCACGGTCTCCGTCGGGGTGGCATACGTCTGGTTGCCAGTTGTCGTGTAGTTGAATGAGAAGCCATAGACGAATCCCAGGCCTGTCGTGGAATCCTGGGCAGTGACGTAGACATTGTTGCCATTGGGCAATACGCTGATGTTCTTGGGCGAGACAATGTCACTGCCAAGGGCAATGGGGAAGTAATTGAGGCCGGTGGCGGTGTTGATCACGGCTGGTCCCAAAGATTCCACCGGAGTTTGTCCACTCACCTGTGAGGCGGTCAGAATGGGGAAGATAGTCAGCGCGCCGGCGCACGGTGAAACCGGAGAGCAGGTCGGCAGCGGCTGGTAGGTGTCGATGATGTAAAGATATTTGTCCTGCGGGTCAATGCCGATGCCCACGGGAAAGATGCCGGGTGTGTTGGCCGTGCTTTGCGCGTAGAGCTTGCCGTCGATGCCGATCAGGAACTGTACGACGGAGTTGTCGTCCTGGTTGATGACATAGAGGAACAGGTTGTCATGCGAAGCCACTTCCGCCACGGGATTGCGCCCCTGCGAGAAAAAGGGCGAAGTGGGGATGGGGCGCAGCGATGCCGTCTGTGAGTCGACCTCAAGCACGTCGATTTCGCCGTATTGGCTGGGGCCGGCGGCTTTGTTGCTGGTGACAAAAATAAAGTCCACCGTGAACGTGTACCAACACGCGCTGATGGAGGCGGAGAGCAACAGTGCTGCGGTGGCGACCAGGAGCAACTGTCCGGTTTTATTGAACTTCATGCGCATCTTTCGTCGTCGATTCGATTGAAAAGTTTACCGCCCAAAAAGTTCAAGGGGCGGTTAAGGCAAAGGTGCGGACGGCGAAGCATGCCGCCCGCACGAGAAGCCGCAGTTTATTGTGTGCGGCCCGTGACCACGCACCAGGTGGCGGGGCCGGGCAGCGCGTACTGGCTGAATGCCGCATTATTGCGCAGCAGCGACAGGATGCCGGTGTTCGGGTTGAACACGTTGCCGTTGACGGTCGCGCTGGAGTAGCTGGCCGTGTAGATGTACTGGCCGGTGGGATCCTCGAGGATGCACTGTGGTTGCGCGCCGCTATTGCCTGCCGTGGTGGGCGAGTTGGGCGTCAATTCATGCGATGCCGGGTCAATCACATACTGTGTGATGCCGCTGTCGGGGTCATTGATGGCGCCACCGCCGGCATCGTTAATCACATACATGAAGTGGTTTCTCGATTCAACCAGCAGGTTGACTGGCTCAGACAGCGTGGGGTCATTCGGCACTGCGCCACCGGTCTGCGAAACCAACGCGCCGCCATTGACGGTGAAGGGCAGAATCTGGCTTGGAACCGTCACGTTGGTGTTGGTGTTCAGGATTGGTTCATTGTCCAGCACATAGACGTAGCTGTTGGCGTAAACGATATTGATGGTCTTCTGTGCCGGGGCGCCGGTGCCGTTGGTCAGTACGTAATTTCCAATACTGTTTGTGTTCAAAGTCAACTGGCCGTTGCCGGAGTTGTAGGTGTACGGGAATGCCACGTTGCCCGCCGTGTAGGAGGGCGCAGCCAGTGTCATCAGGTAACCAGATGCAAAGGTAAAGTCCACGGGGTTCTGCGGGACAGGGAAGTAGGTGAGTGGCTGGCCGGATGAGGCCGCAGTCAACTGTGCGTTGGTGATGGTGCTCAAACGGCCATTCGACTGCTGGACCTGGAAGACGGTGACATCGCCGCAGAGATTGTTCTGCGTGATGGCCTGGCAGGCTGCCACGGCATCACTGTTGACCGGTGACGATTTTTCCAGCGCGAAGAGAAAATTTCCGGAGCTGTCGGGGATCAAACGGTAAGGATTGATGCCCTGCGTGGTGAAGGTTCCCACCTGGGTGAGGACGCCTTCGGCACCAATGGTGAACTCAACGATCCCGGCGCCAAAGCAGGGTTGAACCTGGCTTTGCGCAGTGGTTTCATTGTTGCAGGGGGTCCCGCTGCTGTTGACGCCCTGGTTGAGAACATACAGGAACCTGCCGCCCGAAATGATCACGGCACGGGACGGGTTCGCTCCGCCCGTGCTCACGGGCAGTTGCGGAATGGTGGTCAACTGGCCGGTGTTGTTGTCAATCTTGTATCCAGAGACGATACCGTTCATGTTGCCCGGGTTGGCCGTGGTCAAACCGGTGATAAACAGGTAACCAACAGTGAAGCTCTGTGTGCAGGAGGTAAATCCAAAGATGATGCCGGCCGAGAGTGCGGCCATAAGCAGTGTCTTGCCGAAATTCCGAAACTTCATGCGAATCCTTCATCTGCCGGGTATTCAAGTTTCCCGAGCAAAGCTGGGTTGGGACAGGCCCTAGCAGCATTGTAAAAGCTGCGGGCGGTTTGTGCCTAGTTTCTGGTCTGAATCGTATGCCCCGGTGTTGGAAAACCCGGGGTTATCGTGCAGTTGTACGCTTTGGATTGTTCCTCTTGCGTTTAACCTGACTTATACAGCTTAGTCGTTCCCCCCATGCTCTGGCGAGACGTTTGGAGCACTTATTTTCCTGAGCGGAGGGCACAATAAACAAAGGGGCGGGATGACTCCCCCGCCCCTTTAACTTGAATTAAATCATTCAACCAACGGATTGGTTGTACTTGCTACCAGACGCGGCAGCTCTTTTCCGGGTACATGGGCTGGCCCTTTTTGCAGCCAAATGCCTTGCCAAACTCGTCAAAGTTCCGCACCGTGCCGTTGACGCGCCAGCGACCGGGCGAGTGCGGATCGACCAGCGACATCTGCCGGGCGATGGCGTCGGTCTGGTTTTGGCACCAGACCTGCGCAAAGCCGAGGAAGTAGCGCTGTGCCTCGGTGTAGCCGTCAATCTTGTCGCTGATGCTCTTGCCGTCCGCGGCCAGGGCGTCGAGCAGCGCCATGTAGGCGATGCGCAATCCTCCGTTGTCCGCCGTGTTTTCGCCGAGTGTCAAATGGCCGTTGAGCATCTGCGCCTTCTGGTCTCCCTTTGCCGGCGCCGCCTCAAAGCCGCTGTACTCGTTGGCCACACACTCGGTGCGCTCCTCAAATTTCTTGCGGTCCTCAGGAGACTGCCATTCACGCAGGTTGCCGGCGCCATCGTACTTCGAGCCCTCATCGTCAAAGCCGTGTGTGAGTTCGTGGCCGATGACGACGCCGATGCCGCCAAAGTTCACCGCCGGGTCCACGGTGAAATCAAAGAACGGCGGCTGAAGGATTCCGGCAGGGAAGTTGATGTCATTGAAGGAGGGGTCATAGTAGGCGTTGACGGTCGGCGGCGTCATGTCCCATTCTTTTTCATCAACCGGCTTGCCGAGCTTGTTGAATTCATACTGCTCGCGGAAGACGCGCGCGCGTTGCGCGTTGCCCAGCGCGTCGGCGGGGTCAACCTTCAGGCTGGAGTAGTCGCGCCACTTTTCCGGATAGCCGATCTTGTT
>JAJXXN010000157.1 GCA_021781075.1 Acidobacteriota bacterium
CACGCTACGACCTCGTCCAGTTCCACTTCCACCACCCCAGCGAAGAAACGGTCCTCGGCCACCTCAGCGACATGGAAATCCATCTGGTGCACAAGAGCGCGGAAGGGAAGTTGCTTGTCCTCTCCGTGCGCATCAATGAGGGCGCCCCCAATGCCGTCATTGCCTCGCTGTGGGAAAAAATGCCCAAGAAGGCCGGCGAAACGGTAAAAATCACCAGCGAACTCAACCCCTCCGGCCTGTTGCCCGTCAACCGCGCCTACTGGGCCTTCATGGGCTCGCTCACCACCCCACCCTGCACCGAGGGCGTGCAGTGGATCGCCTTTGAGCAGGAAAAGGAACTCAGCCGGGTACAAATCAAGGCCTTCGCAACCTTGTATAAATTCAACGCGCGGCCATTGCAGAATCCGCACGGGCGCAAGATAGCGGCGTTCGAGTAATCCGCGCCCGCCGCTCAAAACGCGACGGGCGCGGAGGCTCTCCCGTTCGCGCTTCTCAATTTTCCGCCACTGCTTCCGCTTGCTCCACGCTCGCCGCTAGTTCCCGCCCAAATACAAAAACCGCGCCAGGAACAACGCCGCCAGCAGGTACAGCAGCCAATCCCTTTTGCTCACTTTGCCCGTCAACCCATGCAGCACTGCCCAGGCAATCACGCCGAAGCCAAGCCCGTTGGCAATCGAGTACGTCAGCGGGATCAGCACCAGCGTCAAGAATGCCGGCACGGCCACCAGCGGGTCCCGCCAGCGTATCTCCGCAATCGTCGAGAGCATCAAGGACCCAACCAGAATCAGCGCCGGCGCGGTCGCCGCATCCGGCACCATCCCGATAAACGGCACTGTCGCGATCGCGACAAGAAACAGCAGCCCCGTCACCACCGCCGTCACGCCCGACCGTCCGCCGGCCATCACGCCCGCCGTCGATTCCACGTAGCTCGTCACTGTCGGGGTCCCGGCCACAGCGCCCGCCATCGAGGCCACCGCGTCGGTCATCAGGATGCGGTTCAAACGCGGAATCCTGTTCTCGTTGTCGATAAGCCCGGCGCGCTTGGTCACCGCCATCAGCGTACCCAGGTTGTCAAACAGGTCCACAAAAAAGAAGACGAAGATGATCTCGACGAGCCCCTTGCCAAGCGCCGCCCTGAGGTCGAGATGCAGGAAGGTCGCGCTGAGGTCGAGGCCATGTGATGAGGCATGGAGCCAATGCTCGTAGAGCGGCGCGCGCGTTTGCGGGATGGCCCATGCGGCAATGGTCACGGCCAGGACCCCAATCACAATCGCCCCGCGCACACGACGAATCTCCAGCGCCACCATCAACATCAACCCGCAAAGCGCCAGCGCCGTCGATGGCGAGCGCAAACTCCCCATGCCCACCAGGGTCGCCGTGTCCCCGATGACCAGCCCCGCATTCCGAAACCCGATGAAGGCAATGAACAGCCCGATTCCGCTGGCCACCGCCGCATACAATTCATGCGGAATGGCGTGGAGGATGAACTTGTGCACGTTGGCGGCCGCCAGCACAAAAAATAGCGCGCCCGAGATAAACACCGCACCCAGCGCCGTCTGCCACGGCACGTGCATCTTCAAACAAACCGTGTAGGTGAAGTAGGCATTCAAGCCCATGCCGGGGGCGAGGGCAATGGGGTAGCGCGCCACCACGCCCATCAGAATCGAGGCAAACGCAGCGGAAAGGCACGTCGCCACCGTCGCCGCATTGAGCGGCACTCCCGCCGCCGATAGAATCGACGGGTTCACGAGGACGATGTAGGCCATCGTGATGAAGGTCGTCACCCCGGCCAGGATCTCCGTGCGCCAGTTGGTGCCCAGGCGCGCGAATTCAAAGTAAGTCTCAAGTTTGCGGAGCATCCGTTATAGGAGAACATACAAAAGCCGGGTTGGCTCAATGTCTTCAATGCTTGCAATCCGGCTGAGGCGCGCTTCCTGTCCGGGGGTGAACTGGACTTCCATGGTTCAAGTCAGGCAGCGTTTCTGAAAGCTGTCAATAAGCAGCCCCCTTCACGTTTGCCATTTGAATTACCCTACATAAATGGGCCGTATCCGCATCCTCAACGACCAGGTGGCGAATCAAATCGCAGCAGGCGAGGTCGTCGACCGTCCGGCGTCGGTGGTGAAGGAGCTGCTGGAGAACTCGCTCGATGCGGGTGCCAACCGCATTCGCATTGAGGTCGAGGGCGGAGGGCGCAAGCTCATCCGCATCACCGACGACGGCTGTGGCATGAACAAGGACGACGCGCTCCTTGCCTTCGAGCGCCATGCCACCTCAAAGCTCCGCACCGCCGACGACCTGCTCAATATCGCCACCCTCGGCTTTCGCGGCGAGGCCCTGCCCTCCATCGCCTCCGTCGCCCGCGTTACGCTCGAGACCGCCGAGCCTGGCTCCAAGGCCGGCACGCGCATTGAGATTGCCGGCGGAAAAATCCTCCACGTTGACGAAATTGCCGCGCCCGCCGGGACCACCATCGCCGTCAGCGACCTCTTCTTCAACACCCCTGCCCGCCGCAAATTCCTCCGCGCGGAGTCAACCGAGCTCGCCCACCTCACCGCCCTCGTCACCCATTACGCACTGGCCCACCCGGAAAAACACTTCGAGCTCCTCTCCGCCTCCCACACCCTGCTCTCCGCGCCGCCGGTCAAAAAAAACGACGAGCGCATCTTCCAAATCCTTGGCCGTGACACCCACTCACAGCTCCTGCCCGTTGCCGCTGAGATGCAACTCGCGCGCGCCGGCCTGCCCGAGCCGCCGCCCTGGAAGCGCGACCCCGATGTGCCCGCGCCCGTTCCCGGCCAACTTCGCCTCAACGGGTTCTTCTCAAAGCCCGAGCTGCAAAAGCTCAACCGCAATTCCATTTACATCTTCGTCAACAAACGTCTTATCCGCGACCGCGCGCTCCTGCACGCCATCAGCGAGGCCTATCGCAACGTCATTCCGCCCACCAGCTTTCCCGTCGTCACGCTCTACCTTGAAATGCCGCCCGAAGAAGTCGATGTCAACGTGCACCCGGCCAAAACCGAGGTCCGCTTCCGCCAGCAGCAGGCGGTGCATGATTTTGTCCGCGACTCGCTGCGCACGGCTCTCGTCAAGGCACGGCCCGCCGCGGATTTTCTCTCCGCGCTCGACTCGGCGCCCACGGCCAGTCCATCGCTTTTGCCGCCCGCGGCTTCGCACCTGCCCGGCCTGCCGGAGAGCGAGCCGGTACGGCCTGATGGCGCGGAGAGATTTGAGGGCGCGTCCCAGGGCACGGGCAATGCGGCCCGGCTGCCCTTCTCTGGTCCGCAACACGCCGTTTGGAACCCCAGCGGACTCGACTCGGTCCCGGAGTTCCTCGTCCGCGCCTCGGCCTTGTTCACCCAGCCGCTGCAACCGGCGGCAATTCAGGACTCAGGCCAGCCGTCGCAGGACTGCTCCGACGACCCCTTTGCCGCACCCCCATTTTCAGCCGGTGTGCAATCGCCCGCGCCAAACCTCAACGCCCTCGCCTCGCTCAAGCCCCTCGGCCAATTGCGTGAATCCTTCATCCTCGCCGTCAACGAGGACGGGCTTTGGATCATTGACCAGCACGTGGCCCACGAAAGGGTCCTTTTTGAAAAAATCCTCCGCGACCGCAAGGTTGAACAGGTCGAGCGCCAACGGCTGTTGATGCCGCTGCTGGTGGAGTTGAAGCCGGCGCAGATGGTGCTCTTTGCCCAAATCGCCGACGAGCTGGAAGAGAATGGCTTTGAGGTGGAACCCTTCGGCCCCCAGACCCTGGCAGTGAAGGCTGCGCCGGTTGGTTTGGAGGGAAAACAACTTGAACGGATGCTTACGCAGGTCATTGAACAGGCTGGGGAGGACGAGGCACGGTTTGGCCAACGCGAGGACATGGGAACGCTCAGGGGTCGGATTGCCGCCTCCATTGCCTGCCACGCTGCAATTAAAGTAAACATGCCATTGGACTTAAAACGCATGGAGTGGCTCTTGGCCGAGCTTGCCACCACCGAGCACCCCACAAATTGCCCCCACGGAAGACCCATTGCCCTCAATTACAGTTGGAAAGATATTCAGAAGGCCTTCCAGAGAATTTAGTATCGCGGTATTCTATTGATAGGCAACACGTTCTTTTGCCATACCGGAGGCCGTGCAGTTGGGCTTTTGGGAGTGCATACCCGGCAGTGGTGATTTCTGTGGCTGGGAGCTTAGGCAGTTGAATGTATGAAATGCTGATGCCGGCTCCCTCAGGGGGAGTCGCAGACCGGAAGTGAGGTTCTCTTTGACACTGGAGCAATTGGAAGCGGCGCGCGCCGAAAGGTTGCGCAAGAATGCGTCGGGCACGCTTAATTATGATGATGCCCGTACATGGATCGAAGAAACAGGGCTTTGTTTATATATGCCCAAGAAGCCGGGCACTCCCGCGGTGGTTCCTTCCTTTATTGAAGCGGTGGCCGGGCAGGAGACGCCCAACCCGGACGCCAAACTGCTGGCAGTCTCTGAAGACATCCTGGTCCGACTTGAACTCAAAGACGTGGCGGTTCGCCTCAACCTCCATGGCGTCCCCGGGCTTGCTCCAGATTATGTCGTTGCTTCCTGGGTTCTGCCCTACGTCTATGCCCTCCGCGGTGACCGCGACTGGCGACGCACCCCGCAACTCACCGGATCCCGACAGGTTTCGCCCCTCGCAATCCAGGCCTACAAAAAACTTGAGCTGGCCGATGCCTCCATTCCCATGCTTCGTTCGCAACTGGGCCGCGAGGTCACCGATGCCGCAGTCCTGCGCTCCATCACCGAGCTTTGGCAGCAGTTGCGTATTATTCCCGTGACCCCGGCGCCCGGCTCCACGCCCAAGTGGCAGCTCCTGCGCCACCGTTATCAAAAGGCCATTGCCGAGGGGGCGTCCACCTCGCAGGTGACCGCGATTTCAGTCCTCGCCTCCATTTACCTGCAAGCCGTGATTGCGGCCAGCATGGAGGAGGTCGAGTTCTTTTTGGCCCCGCTGACCTCGCGCAGCAAGGTCCGGGAGGTGATGCGCGGGCTGGTTGCAACGCGCCAGGTCAACACCACCAACATTGACCACTCCTCCTACTTTTACGTCGCCGGCACCCTGCCGGAGTTTCCGGCAATTCCCTCCGTCTATGCCAGTTCTTCCATCTCGAGTTACAGTTACAACGGCCACGAGGACGAGATCAGCCTCGCCGCCTCCGCCGATGGAAGTTATGGCCGCATGTACTCCTCCGCCTACTCCTCCGGCCATCGCCCGGCCTTTGGCAACATTCATTCCAATGGCCACTCCCACGCCGAGCAGCGTGAAAGCGAGCGCCGTCCGGTGCGCAAGAACGGTGCCAAACGGGCAGGAAGCTGGTCCGGCAAGGCCGCGCCACGCAGTGCCGTCAAAAAGAGCGCCGGTCGCGGGCCCGCAAGGCCGGCCGCCAAGCGCGACGTTGCCAAGCCCAAGGCAAAACGACTGGCAACAACCGGCGCAGGCAAAAGCGGCAAGCGGCGTTAGCACATCCATTAAACGGCACGGCTACGGTCGTGCCGTCGCAGCTTTCTACAATCCCGGGGCGTGACCTTGCCAGATGATGTGATCGCAAAGCAAATCATTGTCGCCATTGACGGCCCGGCCGGCGCAGGCAAAAGCACCGTTGCGCAGGCGTTGGCGGCGCGCTTCGGCTTGCTCAATCTGGAGTCCGGCGCCATGTACCGCGCCTTCGCCTTGAAGGCGCTCCGTCAAGGCGTCGCCGTGGGCGATGCCGCGCGGCTTGAGGCCCTGGCCACACAAACCGTCATTCACCTGGAACCAACCGCAGGCGGAAACCGCGTGCTTCTCGACGGCGAAGACGTCACCACGCTGCTGCGTTCTCCCGAGGTCACCGAGGCCGCGT
>JAJXXN010000337.1 GCA_021781075.1 Acidobacteriota bacterium
GGCGGTGTTGCGGGTTGTATGGCGCCGACAGATGAGCAAGTACCAGGTTAAAGAAACGGCCGGGAAGAGATGGGCACAGGGACACAGTTGGAGCGCGTAGCCGTGCCATTGGTGCCGGTGAGGGCACGGATTGAGGGCGTATGGCAGCGCATGCGCGAGCGCTGGCAGGAGATAGAGCCGCGGCAGCGCCAGTGGTCGGTGCTGGCGGGGGCGCTGATTGCGGGGTTGCTCGGCCTGCTGATTTGGCAGGCTGCGCGCACGGACTGGAAGCTGCTGATGAACGGCCTGGATGCCGGGGACGCGCGGACACTGACGGCAGTGCTGACAGCGGAGAAGATTCCCTATGAACTGGGCGAGAATGGCTCAGCGGTGCTGGTGCCCGCGGGCGACCTCGACAAGGCGCGCCTGGCCACGGTCACCAAGGGCGCGCTCAAGAGCGGGCGCATGGGGTTTGAGATATTTGACAAGCCGAACTGGGTTGGTTCGGAGTTTGACGAACAGGTGAATTACCAGCGCGCGCTCGAGGGGGAACTTGAGCGCACCATTGCGGCGATTGCCGACATTGAGTCGGCGCATGTGCATCTGGTCATGCCCCATGACTCGCTCTTTCGCGACCAGGAGCGGCCGGCCAAGGCCGCGGTGGTTTTGAAGCTGAAGCATCGCGATCTTGAGGAGGGTGAGCCGGATGCGATTCGCCGTCTGGTCTCGTCTGCCGTGGACGGGCTGGCTCCTGAGCATGTGGTTCTGGTTGATGCGGATGGGCGCGCGGAACTGGGGCCGAAGACGGCGGATTCCGAGCAATTGCGGGCCGAGCAGGCGCTTGAGGAGAAGATCCTCGCCACGCTCGAGCCGGTGACCGGCGTGGGCAATGTGCGTGCCGCCGTGACACTCCAATATGACCCGGCCGCGGTCGAGGAGACGGCTGAAAATTACGATCCCAGCCAGACCGTGACCCTTACCATGCAGCAATCGGACCAGAGCAGCGGGCCGCAGCAGTTGCCGGCCGGCGTGCCCGGAACCGCTTCGAACGCGCCCAACTCGCAGGCGCCGCCGGTCTATCCCCAGCAGTTTTCGTTGCCTTCATCGGCGAAGACCGAGGCGGCAACGTATGGCGCCTCGAAGCGCACCATGCACAGCGTGCAGGGCGCCGGGCGCATCCACCGTTTGACGGCGGCCATTCTCGTCAATGACAGGCTGGCGGCGCCGGCTGTTTCCGGCAAGCCTGCGCAGTGGCAGCCGCGCTCTGACGAGGATTTGAAGCACCTGACTGCACTGGCCCAGGCCGCTGTCGGCTACGATGCGGCGCGCGGCGACGTGGTGGCGCTTTAGGACATCAGCTTCCAAGCCAATGGTGCGCAGACAACCGAGAGCTGGTGGAAGCGCATGCTGAACGGGCTTGAATCCAAGCCGAACCTCTTGCGCACTCTTTCCGCCTTGCTTGCCATCCTGCTGGTTGTGCTCTTCGGCCTGCGCCCGGCTGTGGCGCGCATGGCCGGCACGCGTGGCATTTCGGAAAAAGCGTTGCCGAAGCCAGGCGCGGCTGCCATGGCCGCGGCGCTTTTGAAAGAGCAGGGGGAGCGGGGCGTGCAGGAAGTGACTCCGGAGGAGTTGGAGCGCGTGCGCGTGCAGAAGGTCTTTGACCAGGTCGCGGAGCATTTGAAGCGGGAACCGAACCAGAGTTCACGCCTGCTGCAGAGTTGGATTCATTCGGATTGATGTATCAAAGCCATGCGGGCCGCTGCTTGACAGGCAATCCGACTGATAAGGGCATTGCGGGGTTGTGCAGTGTTGGACAGTGGCTGTTTCGAGGGCAATGGGGCAAGCGTTGATGGCTCGGAGTGGTAAGAGCGGGCGAAGCTGGCTCGGGTGGTAAGAACGGGCGAAGGCGGCACGGAGCAGTGAAGAGGCGGGCGAAGGCGGCACGGAGCAGTGAAGAGGCGGGCGAAGCTGGCACGGAGCAGTGAAGAGGCGGGCGATGGCGGGTGAGAACCAGGACAAGAAGAAGCAGACCGCGTCGATGAGCGGTGTGCGAAAGGCTGCAATCCTCATGGTTGCCGTTGGTGAAGAGGTGGCCAAGGAGATCATGCGCCAATTGCCCGAGGCGGACGTGCAGCGCATTGCAGAAGAGCTTGCGGATCTGCGCGGCGTCAACTCCGAGATATCGGCCGAGGTGCTCGAAGAGTTCTGGGAGATGCTGGCGACCCAGAATTTCATGATGCAGGGCGGATATGATTACGCAAGTCGGCTGCTGGTGGAAACCTTTGGAAAGGAGCGCGCCACGGATCTTCTGATGCTGGTCCGCCGCGCGCAGGAGGCGAGCCACGGCAACCTCGCCAAGTTGCAGCGCACCGACCCGCAGCAGCTCGGCAAACTGCTCGACTCCGAGCATCCGCAGACCATCGCCCTGGTGCTGGCGCATTTGGACCCGCGCCGCGCCTCAATCGTTCTCGACAGTCTCAGTGAAGAGCGCAAGGTGGTGAGTGTGCAGCGCCTGGCCGAGATGCGCCAATTTTCCCCGGAGATGGCGCAGAAGGTGGCCTTCATCCTCCACCGCCGGCTCGAGAGCGTGGGCGACACGCAGCGCAAGAGCTATTCCGGCTACAAGGCGGTGGCCGATTTGCTCAACCGCGTGAATGCCGAGGAGGCCAAGCGCATCCTGGAGGCCATTGAGGAGACGCAGCCCGAGCTTGCGCTCAGTATCCGCAACCTGATGTTCACCTTCGAGGACCTTCTGACCGTCCCGCCGGCGAGCATTCGCGAGATCGTGGCCGGTGTGGACAAGCGCCAGCTCGCCCTGGCCCTGCGCGGCGCCAATGAGGAGTTGCGCGCGCAGATATTCAAAGCCATGAGCTCGCGCGCGGTCGAGATGCTCAAGGAGGACATGGAGGTCCTCGGGCCCGTCCGTTCCCGCGAAGTCGCCGCCGCGCAGCAGGAGATATTGAACCTTGCCCGGAGGCTTGAGGCCGAGGGCAAGATCATTCTCAAACTGGAGACCGGCGACGAGATGGTTGCCTGAGGTCGGAGCATGGTGGAATTGTGATGCATATGCAGGAAAGCAATATCGAGTCCTTTTGCTACCCGGTGGCCGAGCCTGCCGCCAGGCCTTCCATTGCCGAGTCGCTTGGATTGATGCAAGCCGGCAATGGACGAAGTGTGGCGGGGCCGGCACTGACTCCCAACGGCCCGGGGGAACCACTCCCTGCAGCCACGACTCATGAGGAGTTGAAGTCGGCCTATGCAGAGGGCCGAGCCGAGGGTTTTCGTGAAGGCCTTGAGCGGGGCCGCAGTGAGGGCGAGGCCAGGGCGCGCAGCGAAGCCCGCGCGCAATATGATGCCGAACAACTTGCCGAACGGGAGTGCCGCAAGCGGAATGCGGCCGCGGTGGTGAGGGATTTTCTTCATGCCCGTGAGCAGTACGAGCGCGAGATTGAGCGTGAGGCCGTGCGCCTGTCCTTGGCCATCGCCGCGCGCATACTCAGGCGTGAGGCGCAAATGGACCCTTTGCTTTTGACCGGGGCGGTGCGCGTCGCGCTCGGCCAGCTCTCCGATTCCTCACGCGTCAGGCTCCATGTCCCGGAGGTGGACCTCACCCTCTGGCAGGATGCAGTCGAGCACCTGCCCAACCTGCCACAGCGGCCCGCGGTGGTTGCCGAGGAGGCGATGACGCCGGGCGAGTGCCGAATCGAGGCCGAGATGGGCTCGGTCGACCTCGGCCTCAAATCGCAACTGGTGGAGATTGAGCGCGGCTTCTTTGACCGCATTGGCCGCGAGACGCGGCCGGCCCAGACGCCATCGCCCGTTGCAATGCAGGGCCTCACCCTGCGGGAAGCCGAATACCTGAACGAGGAAGAGCCGGCGTGATGATCGAGCCGAGGGAACATCTGGGCCGCTACTTCGCGCGACTCGAGCGGATGCAGCCCTGGCGCTGGCGTGGCAAAGTGCTTGAATCGATCGGCCAAACGGTGGAATCCGCCGGCCCGCTCGCCTCGGTGGGCGAGGGCTGCGAGATACTTGACCAGTTGGGAAAAGTCCATCTCGCCGAGGTGATCGGGTTTCGTGGCTCCAATGTCTTGACCATGCCGGTCGACAGCACTGAGGGCGTGCGTTTTGGTGATGCGGTTCTCGCGCTCGGCTCGGGCCCGGAGATGGAGGTGGGGGCGGCGTTGATGGGGCGCGTGCTCAACGCGCTTGGGCAGCCCATTGATGGCAAACGTCCCCCGGCCCTCAAATCCACCCTGCCGCTCGACGGGCCCGTGCGCTTGCCACTCTCCCGGGCGCCAATCAAAGTGCCGCTCGGCACCGGAATCCGCGTCATTGATGCCATGCTCGCGGTGGGCCGCGGACAGCGTGTGGGCATCTTCGGCGGCTCGGGCGTAGGCAAGAGCACAATGATTGGCATGATGACCAGGAACACGGAAGCCGATGTCACGGTTGTCGGGCTGGTCGGTGAGCGCGGGCGCGAAGTGGGCGAGTTTATCGAGGAATCGCTTGGCAAGGAAGGCCTTGCGCGCTCCGTGGTGATCGTTTCCACCTCGGACCAGTCCCCGATCATGCGCATGCGCGCCGCACTGGCCGCGGCAACTGTCGCGGAGTGTTTTGCCGAGGAAGGCAAAAACGTGCTGCTGGTGCTAGACTCGCTGACGCGGTTTGCCATGGCCGCGCGTGAAATTGGCCTGGCGGCCGGCGAGCCGCCAACGGCAAAAGGTTATACGCCCTCGGTCTTCAATCGTCTGGCCCGGTTGGTTGAGCGCAGTGGCAACTTCCTTCGCGGCTCGATCACCGCCTTCTACACCGTGCTGATGGAGGGCGATGACCAGCAGGATCCGCTCGTGGACGCGGTGCGTTCTCTGATTGACGGCCACGTGGTGCTGAGCCGCGCCTTGGCCGCTGAAGGCTGGTATCCGCCCGTGGCCGTGCTCGATTCCATCAGCCGGTTGATGCCGGCGGTGACGACTCCGGCCCATCGGGAGCAGGCCGCGCTGTTACGCAAACTGATTGCCATTCATGCGCGCAGCGAAGACCTGATTCGCATTGGCGCATACAAAGCCGGTGCCGATGCGGAACTTGACCGTGCCATCGAGGCACGGCCGCTGATCCGTGATTTTCTGATGCAAGCCACGGAAGACCGCGCCGACCTCACTGAGACCTTGCGCAGGCTGGCGCAGCTGGCGGCGCGGATATGAGCAGGGGAAAATCCATGGCGCAACTGCTGCGTGTGCGCCAAATTGAGGAGGAGCAGTCCCGGTTGCAGCTTGAGGGCGCACTGGCCGCGGAGCAGGGGGTGGAGAGGGCCTTGCAGCTGGCCTTGGGGCGCAAGCAGTTTTTGCGGGACGAGGCGCGCAAGGCGATTTTGGGCGTGCAGGGCAATGCGCACGCCCATGTTGCGGGCCAGGTGGATGAAGTGATGCTGCAACGGCGTGCTGTGGAGTTGGAGAGCCGGGGGAACAGACAGGCCCTCTCTGCACTGAAGGAGAGGCTCCTTGAGGCGCGCCACCAGTGCGAAGTGCTGCGTGCCGCCTTTCTCGCTTCACGCGTCCGTCGCATGCAGGTGGAAACAGTGATTTCGGAGGCGGCGGAAGTGGAGGCGCTTGCCGCGGCGCACCGCCATCAAAGCGCGCTCGACGACTGGTTCGGAAGCCGGGCCGGGCAAAAGAAGAGCAGGGGCCGCGTTGTGTGAACTCTCATTGAAGCCGGCCAAGAAAGAGCCTTCACCGGCACTTCAAACCTGTGTTTTGGCAAAGATTTTCCTGATGGTTTTGGCCAGCGTCCTGCAAGTACCCGCGTGATGCAGGCAGAGTTCAAATTCATCTCCGGCAGCGGCGGGCGCGGGCCGGAAACACGGGAAGGGCGGGCAACCGTTTCCTTTGCCGTCCCAATGCCGGCGGCCAATCTGCCATGCAGCCGGGTGTCTTCTCACACCCGCAAGGCGCAACTCTGGCAGAATGCATTGAACGAGCAGAGTGAGGCCGGCGCGGCTTTGCAATCCCCGGCCAATCTTTCGCCAACGCAGCGTGTGGACGGCAATCCTGTGGGGGATCGGGCGGCGGGAACGCCCAGTCAAGCGGAGCGGCCTGTGTTGGATGCCATGTCGAATGCCGCCGGCACATCAGTGCCATCTCAGGACGGCACTGCTGCTTTTCAAGTGCGGAGCGGAATCCATCGGAATGAGAGCGCGGTCTTGATCGCCGGTGTTCAAAGCGCTCCAGGCGACAAGGGCATGGTCGAATTGGGCAGCACTGCGGATGGGCAGAAAGGGAAGCGGATCACGACCGCTTTGAGCAAGCCTCTGGCCTCCTCCACACAACTTGTGGCCCGACACGACATGCTCTTCCCGCTGCCACTTTCGGCCTCTGCCATGACGCATGGTTCCGCAATGGTGGCCATGCCTCGTGAAAACGGTGCGTCGCCTGCTGCGGATGCCACGAATTCGAAGCTGGCCACTGCCCAAGTGCGCATGGTGCATGCTGCTGCTGGCGGGTTCGATGCACAACCGGCAGGGAATGACAACATCGTCCTCGAATCGGGCGGCAGTTGTGACGGGCCGCGCACGGCAATGCCAGGGGCTGTGAATGAAGGCATCCTGGCCAAGGGCGCATACCAGCAGGAAACATCGCCACCAAGCGGTGTTGCGGCGGCTGAGTTTGCCGGTGCTCGCTCCTCTGCCCCTGCATTGACTGCTCCCGCGGATGGATTGCCTTGGGAGCGAAGCTCAACGCCTTCCTCTTCAACTCTTGAGGCAGGCGGGGAGAGTGTCTCCGCCTTGCGGGAGCAGCCACAAGGGCCGCTGCCGAATCCATTGGCGCGGCAACTTCGAGTGGCAGCCGTGGCTTCAGGGACCGGGCCGCGGCAGCCGGCCTCCGCGCCTTTGTCGTCCGGCCTGATGGACACAATGAATACGTTGAATCTGCCGGCTTCAACTCAATTGCCGCTCCAGTTGGCTTCAATGCCGGGGCAGAATGCCACCTCAGGGCCTCCCTCGCCAGGCTCACAGCAGGTGATGCAGTCAGGGAACTCGAACGGGCAAAGCCTCCCAGGCCATGCCTCTGCCCAAATTATGGCTTCTGCCGACACGCTGATTCGGCCACTGGATATTGGACGCACCGCGGTCACGGGCGAGATTCCGGCAGCGCTTCGCAAAGAGGGTGGTGCTGACAAATTAACCGGCGGCATATCGAGTGCTGCAGCGACTGGCTCTCATCCACTGGATGCCTTCGTGAATGCCCAGGGTGAAACCTCACCATCGCTCTCCACCGCCGTGCCGGTTGCATTCAAAAACACTGTGCCAGGGGAGCGATTCAATCCGCAGACGGGCCAAGGTGGGGTAGAGGACGAGAAAGCAACGCTCGATTTGGCCCCTCCAATGCATCTGCTTGCAATGGGGGCCAGTGGCCCTCGTGTTGCCTCGGCGCTTGTCGCCACGGCAAACCTTGATGGTGTGGGAGGACAGATTGAAGTCCGCGCAGTGAGGACTGCCGTGGGCGTCGAGGCAACCTTGCGGATTGAGCCGGGAGTGGATGTCAATGGCGGCACGGATGGACAAGGTGCAAGGCAGGTTGTGGGGCAGACTGTGGGGGCTGCGGGTGAATTGGCAGCGGGGCAATTGGCCGGGCATCTCATCGCTCAGGCAGGCGGCCCGGAGGCACGGGACGAGTTGGGGGTTGCAGGTGCCACAGTCGCCGGGTTGAAGGAATATTTGACCGCGCATCAGACGCCGGTTGTCGCTCTCCATCTGGAACGCGCGCCGGAGACAGGAATGGATTCGGGGCCGGGTGGAGGAATGGGCAATCCCGGTGGTGCAATGGGCGGGCGGCATGGAGGGAGTGATTGGAGTCGCAGCATGGGCCAAACTCCAGAAGGCACATCCGGTTCGGTGATTGCGAGACAGCCGGTGCATGGTCCTCCGATTGATTCTGTGGCGCCAGCCGGCAGAATACTATCCGTCATGGCCTGATGTGTTGGCCTGGTGTGTTGGCCTGGTGCTGGGGATGAATGTGATTCGGGCCCGTTCAACAGGGGGCCTGCTTTGGAAGTCAACAGTAGGGTGGTACTGGCAGAGTTGACGAATTCAACGGAAGGGGAGGAGATGGGATGAGCGCATTGCTAACCGGGGTTCATAACACGATTGCGCAGAGGATGAGGGAGGCCGTGGCGCAGCCCTTGAGCACGAGTACAAATTCAAGCACGGGTGGTTCATCGGCCGTGATCAGCAGCAATGATTTTCTTCAGTTGCTGGTCACCGAGATGCAAAATCAGGACCCGACTTCGACGACCGACCCGAACCAGTACATCGATCAGCTGGTGAATGTGAACAGCCTGGAGCAATTGATCTCGATCAACCAGGAGTTGGGCGTGGCACTCGGTGGGGCGGGCGGTTCAACAGGCGGTTCAACGGGGGGTACAACGGGTGGTTCGGGCTCAGGCAGTGGCTCAGGCGCTGTGGCGGCCGCTCATGTCCCGGTGGCGCTTTCTGTGGCTGCTCCCAGCCAGCCGGGTGCAACTCTTCCGGGTTTGAGCCGTGGCGTGAGAGCCGTAAGCCCGGAGTTGCTCCCAAGGGCAGGCCTGGCAGCGGGCAATCTCTCCGTTCCTCCGCGCTCGCCTGCTGCGGCGCGTGTGGCGCACGCACTGGATGGATCGCAGTAGCGCCGGTCGATGGTTTGCCGCTTCACGTCCGGGGGGCATGGACAGGCGGAGCGGCGTGAGAGTCAACCAGTTCAATTCACCTATGAAGGAGAGGCACGATGGCAAGTTTCTTTATTCCGCTGACCGGGCTTGAGTCCGATTCAACCGCGTTGAACACGATAGCAAATGATCTCGCCAACATGAACACGACGGGCTTCAAGTCGCAGTCGTCCAACTTCGCCGATCTTTTTTACCAGCAGATTGGCCAGGCCGGGTCGGGGGACCTGATCCAGCTCGGCTCCGGCGTGCAGGTCAACTCGATTTCGAGCAACTTTGCGGCCGGCGCCCAGAATACGACCGGTGTTGCCACCGATGTGGCGCTGGACGGCGGCGGGCTGTTCATCCTGAAAAACGGTGGCGGCTATGAATATACCCGCGACGGCAACTTCACGCTTGCAGCCAACGGCAACCTGACCACGCAATCTGGTCTTGAGGTGATGGGTTACCCGGTAACGAATGGTGTGGTCAACACCAGCTCGCCGCTTTCGCCCATCAATATTCCTGTCGGGCAGGTGGAGGCGCCGAACGCCACCAGCACCTTCACCATGACCACCAACCTCAACGCGACGAGCACCACGGGCACAAGCTTCCCGGGGCAGATCACGCTTTATGATTCGCTGGGCGAGCCACAGGTGGCGACGGTCACGTATACGCAGACCGGCACCAATACCTGGAACTACTCGATTGCCTTGCCGGCCTCGGCATTCACCTCCGGGGTCTCCACCCCGGTAACCGGGACCCTCACCTTTGATTCAAGCGGTAATCTGAGCCAGGTCAACGGCACTGCGGTGGGCACGGGCACGGGCCAGGTCTCATCGATCCCCGTCGGTTTTACCGGGCTTGCCGATGGCGCCGCCAATCTCAGCATGAATTGGAACCTGCTGAGCACAAGTGGCACGCCGACGATTACCCAGGTGGATGCAGCCTCGGCCGTTTCCGCGACAAACCAGAACGGGTATACAAGCGGGGCATACCAGAGCTTTACCATCGGCACCGATGGCACCGTGGATGTGACCTACTCCAATGGGCAGAGCCAGGCAGTTGGCAAGATTGCATTGGCCAATGTGGTCAACATGCAGGGACTTGAACTTCTCGGGGATGGCGATTATGCCACCACCCTGGCCTCGGGCTCGGCATCCCCCGGCGTCTCCGGCTCCGCCGGCCTGGGCGCGATGACCGATGGCGCACTCGAGCAGTCGAATGTGAATCTTTCAGCCGAGTTCTCCGACCTGATCATCGCCCAGCAGGGCTATGATGCCAACTCCAAGGCCATTACCACCTTCGACACCATTACACAGGATACGATCAACATGGTGCGCTGATTGACTTCAAGATGAGCTTGCCACGGCGTCAATGTCCCTGGCGCCAGGGTGATTGCAATCAGATTTGCCAATGCGCATCCGCATGGGTCAATTCAGATGCGACGGCGGATTTTGCTCGGCTTCCCGGGGCATCCTCAACGATGCCCCGCTTTCCATGCCGGATCGTTTCTTAAGTTTTCCTCATTGAATTTATCCAATTAGAAACTTTTGCTTTTGGCAAGCCTCTTGCACGTCTTCCCGTGCATGGCCACATTTGCCCCAGCGTCCGAGCACACATCCGTCGAAGCCTCGGCCGCGGCCTCCATGGCAGGGGCCGAGGCTTCGACGGAGGCTTCCGCGCTGGTACCGGTCAATGAGGCCAGCGTCGGGGCGGCAGGCGATCCATCTGGGATGGATGAGGCCAGAAGCTTTCATCTTCCCTATACCCGCCTGCCGGTGGACCTGCAGGTTGCCGTGCCGGTGCGGAACTTCCGTGTGTGCGACCTGCTGGGCATTGTGCCGGGCAGCATTTATGAGACGCAATGGGGAAGCGGCGACGACCTGCCCCTCAACGCCGGGGAAGTACAGATTGCCTGGGTTGAATTTGAAGTGGTGAATGCGCGCCTTGCCGTGCGTGTGACACGACTTGCCTGAACAGTGCAGTGCAAGGGCAATGCTGTGCAGCGCAAGGGCAATGCCGGGCAGCGCAAGGGCAATGCCGGATGGGGCCGCTCTTCGGTGTGCGGTGTGGATGGGAAGGACGAGCAATGCGGCAGGAATGGAAGGGTTGGGTGGATGCCAGCTACCAATGATTTGGATTTTGAGTCAACGCTGCACAGCGCGGCGTATCTGGCAGGCGGGCGATTCAGGGCACGGGGAGCTGCCGCCCATGCTGCAGGCCTGGCGTGCGCAGTGCCCGTCTGGCTTTGGCGCATGGCCAGCGACGGTGTACGGCAGGTTTTATCGAGGTCCAAAACCGAGGCGCGTATGCACCTGGTCGAGCGCATGACGCTGGCGCCGCGCCACCAGCTCCTCCTGGTTGAAATTGATGGCGAGCGCTGTCTGCTCACTGTTGCCCCGAATGCCGGCATCGGCTTCCACCTGTTGGACGGGCCGGCTCGCGGTGTGAACGAGCAAACGATGAAAGTGTGCCGCTGACCGGCATTGAACGGATGACTGTGGGATTTTCAATGAGCAGATTGGCCAAGCCGGACGCCCAGTTTGGCAACTGGGGAGGAAGTGGAGAATGAATCAAATCGGCGTATGCTTGCTGGCCGTCAAAACCACTGCCACCGTTCCGCTCACGCTGCCCGACCTGGGCGCGAAACTGCATCCAGGCGACTCAACTCCCTGGGCGATCCTCTTTGTACTCACCCTCATCACGCTTCTGCCCGCGATCCTCATGGCCATGTCGCCCATGGTGCGGCTGATGGTGGTCTTTCATTTTTTACGCCAGGCACTCGGGACTCAAACCGCCCCCTCCAATCCCACGCTGCTCGGCCTGGCATTGATGATGAGCTGGTTTCTGATGGCGCCGGTCCTCAATCAGGTCGACCAGACTGCGGTCGAACCATTCCGCTCGGGCCAGATCAGCGGCTGGACGGCAATCGACAACGGTTCTGGCGTGGTCAAGCACTTCCTGCTCCATTATGCGCGCGAAAAGGACCTTGCGCTATTCACCTCGGCTGCGCAGATGGAGCGGCCGGCCCGCGCTGATGACCTGCCCATGCGCGTTGTGATGCCAGCCTACATGCTTTCGGAATTGAAGGCGGGCTTTGCCATTGGCGCGGTCCTCTATCTTCCGTTTCTGCTCATCGACATGGTGGTGGCATCCATCACCACTTCGATCGGCATGTTTCAATTGCCGCCGGTCGTCGTCTCCACCCCGCTCAAGATCCTGCTCTTCGTGATTGTCGACGGGTGGAATCTGCTGGCCAACTCGCTCTTGCACAGTTTTTGAACCCGCTTGCGGGCTGAGGTGAATTGCAACCATGACCCCTGACATGACAGCCGAGCTGATGCGCGCGCTCCTGCGCGAGGCGCTGCTGCTCGCCCTGCCGGTTCTCCTGCTCGCTGCAGCGGTCAGTTTTCTTCTGAGCCTGTTCCAAACCCTGACCAGCCTGCAGGACCAGACGATCTCGACCGTGCCGCGGCTGGCCACGGTCGCGCTGTTCCTGCTCCTCGCCATGAACTGGTATGTCTCGCACATACTCACATACACGCGGCAGCTCCTTGTTGACCTGCACCGTTATCTGGGTTAGGCGATGCGCGACTGGGGGAACTTTCTCGCCACGCTGCTGCTTCTGGCCATTCGCCTGGCCGGTGTGGTGGCGTTTGCACCGTTTTTCAGCTCGAAGGCAATCCCCGTCCGTGCCAAGGCCGTCTTTGTGCTTGCCTTTGCATATTTGCTGGCCCCGCTGGCCGCTGCGCTTGCGCCCGGTTCCGCCGCACTGACACTTCCGGCCATTGCCGGCGAGTTGGCCGTGGGCATTCTCTATGGTCTTGCTCTTGCACTCCTCAATGAAATGCTGCTCTTCAGCGGGCTGATCATGGGGCTGCAATTCAGCTTCTCACTCGTCAACCTTCTTGACCCGGCTTCGGAGATTCAATCCCCTCTGCTGGGTGAAATGCTGCAGCTGATGGGGACCCTGGTTTTGCTCGCGGCCGGCATGGACCGCATCCTCTTCGATTCACTACTGCGCTCGCTGCATGCCGTGCCTCCCGGCACCTTCCTCTTTTCCGTCGCCGATTCCTCGCAGATTGTCGCCGCCGCCGCAGGCATCTTTGCCGCGGCATTGGAGCTTGCCGCTCCCGTGCTTGGTGCCACGATGATTGTCGAGTTCGCAATTGCCATCGTCTCGCGCATCTCGCCGCAGTTGCCGGTGATGAGCCTCAGCGTGCCGTTCAAGACCATCACTGGTTATGTCGTCCTGATCGGTTCGCTCGCCCTCTGGCCTCACTTCATTGAATCGCGCTTCAGTGCGCTGCTGGACCTTGCCGAACACCTGATTGCCCATTCCGCGGCGCAGGCATTTCCGGGGGGTGTGTAACCGGTGGCCGGCGAACGGACAGAACAGGCTACACCGCACCGGCGCGAGAAGGCGCGGCGCGAGGGCGACATCCTGCAAAGCCGCGAGTTGACAGGCGCGGCCGCCCTCCTGGCCGGTGTGCTCGGCCTGCGCCTCGCCGCTCCGGCCATTCTGCGCACCTGGCAGGTGGAGTTCGCACAGTTTCTCGACCTCGGCCGCATTGCGGCGTGGGAAGGTGCCCAACGGGGGCGCACTTTGCTCACTTTGCGACAGCTTTCACTGCATCTGTTCACCCCCGTGCTGCTCGCCGCGGCGCTGACCATGGCCGCGGCCTTTGCCGTTGCCATGCTGCAGGCCGGGGGGGTAAACATCCGCCCACAGACGATTGCTTTCAAGTTGGAGCGCGTCAATCCCCTGGCCAATCTCAAAAATCTCTTCTCCCTCCGCGCTGCCGGGCGGCTGGGAAAATCTCTCGTCCCGGCCGCCTTTGTCGTCGTCCTTGCCGTGCAGGAGATTGCGGCCGAACTTCACAACCCGGCGTTTTCCGAGCAGCGTCTGGCCAGACTCGGCCCGCGCATCTTCTTCATGCTCCTCTCCGCATCGCTGATTCTGCTTGCCTGGTCGGCCATCGACTACCTCATTGAATGGCAGAGCCGCGAACACCGCCTGCGCATGAGCCGCGACGACCTGCGCGATGAATTCAAGGAAACTGAAGGCAATCCCCAGACCCGCAGCCGTATCCGCACGATTCGGCGCGCCATGCGGCGGCAAAAATTGCGCGCCGATGTTGCCAAGGCCGCGGTGGTTGTCACCAACCCCACCCATTATGCCGTGGCCCTCAGCTTCGACTTTGCCTCCATGGAGGCGCCGCGGGTGCTGGCCAAGGGCCGCAACCTCATTGCCGAGGAGATGAAGCGCGAGGCGCGCTGGGCCGGCGTCCCGATCCTTGAAAATCCGCCACTGGCCCGTTCCCTCTATCGCACCGTCGAGGTCGGCCAGGCCATCCCGGTGGATCTCTATGCAACCGTCGCAGCGATTCTCGCCTACCTGTACCGCGAGCGCGTGCAAGGCGAGATGCGGGCCAAGCAGCAAAGGGAAGCGCAGTCAAAAGCCAATCCGGCCGGGCAACCGCCCGGCGCCGGCCGCGATGACAGGCCTAGGGGAGGAAACCGATGAGCACACAGGCCATGGCGCCACCGCAGGCCTCCGCACTGGGCAGGTTGATGCGCTTGCGTGAATATCTCCTGCCGGCAGCGGCCATCAGCGTGATCTTTGTCATGCTGGTTCCGCTGCCCGCCGCCGCGCTTGATCTCTTGCTTGCGTTTTCCATGGCCGCCTCGGTCATTGTCTTTCTCTCCGCAGTGCAGATTCGTCGCGCCGTCGAGTTGAGCGTTTTCCCCACCCTGCTTCTGCTGCTGACCATCTTCCGTCTCGCACTCAATATCGCATCCAGCCGCCGCATCCTGTTGCACGGGTCTGAGGGCACCGCCGCTGCCGGTCACGTGATCGAGGCGTTTGGGCAGTTTGTTGTCGGCGGCAATTACGTGGTGGGATTCGTCCTCTTCCTTGCCTTGATCGCCATTCAATTTCTTGTCGTATCGCACGGCGCGGTGCGGACCGCGGAAGTGACAGCGCGTTTCACCCTCGATGCGCTGCCTGGCAAGCAGATGGCCATTGACGCCGACATGAATGCCGGCCTGATTGATGAGGCGGAGGCCCGCCGGCGCCGTCAGGCCATTGCGCGCGAGGCCGAGTTTTATGGGGCCATGGACGGGGCGGCGCGCTTCAACCAGCGCGATGCACTGGCCACCATCCTCATTACCGCAATCAACATCATTGCCGGCCTGCTCATCGGGACCTTGCAGCAGGGAATCGACCTCGGTGTTGCCGCGCAGACCTATACGGTGCTGACGGTAGGCGACGGGCTGGTAACAATGATTCCCTCGCTGCTGGTCTCCGTCGCAGGTGGTATCACGCTGACCCGCGCCAGCTCCGCCAACCAGCTTGGCGGCGAGATCCGCGAGCAGCTCTTCGCACGTCCCTCGACGCTGTATCTCGCCTCCGCCGTCTCGGCCGCCTTCTGCCTCATTCCCGGCCTGCCCAAATTTGCATTTTCGCTTGTCGCAGCCGCTCTGTTTTTTGCCGGGCGCCGGGTTGCCGCATCGGCTCTTGCCGCTCCTGGCCCGGAACTCGGCATCGGCGAGAAGAAAAAAATGGAGAAAACCGGCGCCGGCGAGATGTCCGCGCTGATCAAACTGGAGGACCTCACGCTGGAGATTGGTTTTCAACTCATCCCACTGGTGGATGAAAAGCAGGGCGGGCAGCTCCTCAACCGCGTGCGCGCACTGCGCAAGCATCTCACCACCGAATTGGGCTTTCTTGTGCCCCCGGTTCACATCACCGATAATCTTCGCCTCAAGCCGCGCGAGTACCTCTTCAACCTGCGCGGCCTTGAAATTGGCCGCTGGACCATTGAGCCATCCCAGGTGCTCGCCGTATCGGCCGACCCCAATCGCCGTCCCTTGCCGGGCAAGGAAACCGAGGAGCCGGCCTTTGGCGTGCCGGCTCTTTGGATTACGCCTCAACTTGAGGAGCAGGCCATCGCCGCCGGCTTCTCGGTCGTTGACCCGGTCACCGTCATCACCACCCATCTCGGGGAACTGTTGCGCCGCCATGCTTACGAGCTGTTGAGCCGCGCCGAAACCAAACGTCTGCTCGACGCGCTCAATGAAAGCCATCCAAAACTCTTCGAAGAACTGGTCCCCAAGCTGCTCACGCTCGGTGAGGTCCAGCGCGTGCTCGAGCAGTTGCTGCGCGAACGGGTATCCATTCGCGACATGGGCGCCATCCTCGAATCCCTGCTTGAATCCGCGCCCGTGAACAAAAACCTGGTCTTCATGGTCGAGGCCGCGCGTCAGGCCCTCAGCCGGCGGCTGGTGCAACCATTGCTCGATGCCGATGGCCAGTTGCCGGTGCTCATCCTCGACGCCACACTCGAGGAAGAAATTGTCTCGACCTTCAGCACCGACCTGAACCCCCACCTCCTCGCCGCGCATGCACAAAACACCACTCCGCTGTTGCGCCGACTCGTCGATTCTGTGAGGCTCCTTATCTCCACCACCGCATTTTCGGCAACTCCCGTGCTCCTATGTCCCAGTCCGGCTCGTTATCAGATTCGCCGCTGGTTGGAGCCCATCCTGCCGCGGCTCAGTGTCCTCTCGGCACTTGAGGTTCCACCCGAGGTGCGCTTGAGGCCACTCGGCACTGTGGGCGCACGGCGTGGCTGAAGAGGGTGGCCGGGCAGGCAGAGAACCAGGGGAGAAGGGAATGAATCTGGGTACGGCGGCAAATGCCAATAGCTCTCTCAAACAGCAGCCGGCAGTGTCTTATCCTCCGCTTGAACTTGGCGACAGCGGGGCGGGTGGGCGCATGAGCGGCGAGCAGGAAAAATTGTTGCTCGAACATCTGCCCATCGTCCGCTTTCTCGCCCGCCGCATCCACGAGCGGCTTCCACAGCACGTTGAGCTCGACGATCTCATCTCCGCCGGCATCGTCGGCCTCATGGATGCCTTCTCGAAATTCGACCCCAACAAGAAGGTCCAGTTCAGAAGCTATGCGCAGTTCCGCATTCGTGGAGCCATTCTCGACAGCCTGCGCACGCTCGACTGGAGCCCGCGCGACCTGCGCCGCAAGGGCCGCGCCGTCGAGGAGGCGATTCGCGCCCTGACGCAGCGGCTCGGCCGCGCGCCACAGGAGCCTGAAGTGGCCGCTGAACTGGGCATCGGCCTCGATGAATATCAAACCCTGCTTGGCGACCTCAAAGGCCTCGAGATTGGCACGCTGCATGTTGAGCGCAGTGAGGATTCGGGCGAGGAGGAACTGGCCTACATCCCCGGCCGCCCGGACGACGACCCGCTGTTTCGCTGTTTGCGGGGCGAGATGGAGGAGCGCCTGACGGAGGCCATCGCGAATCTGCCGGACCGCGAGCGGCTGGTCATGACCCTGTATTACTACGAGGAGATGACAATGCGCGAGATCGGCCTGGCCTTGGGCGTGGTTGAAAGCCGCGTCTCGCAGATTCACGCCTCCGCGGTGGTGCATCTGCGCGCTGCTTTGCGTGATCTGGTGGGGAAAAAAGCCCGCCGCATCGAGGCCTCTTCGTCGGCACAGAGGGCCGCACGGCTTGAGTTTCCAACCCCGGTGCGTCAGTAAACACTGCTTCAGGGAGCAAACTGGAACGGCAAATGGAAAAACTTCTCAAACAGGATGAAATTGACGCACTCTTCGAAGCGGCGCGCTCCATGGAGACTGCGTCAAAATCCGATCCCCGCGCCCGTGTCGTGCCGTATAACTTCTCCACCGCCGGGCAGATATCCAATGACCAGCTGCGCGCCATCAGCCTCCTCAATGACTTGTTTGCACGCAACCTTACCCATAATCTCGGAGCCTGGCTGCGCAGCCGGTTTCAGGTCAATCTGGTCAGCGCCGAGCAGATTCCTTTCAACGACTTTCTGTTGCGCATTCCCGAGATCAGCTACGTGGCCTCGATACGCCTGGAGCCACTTGGTGCGCTGTCCGTTCTCCAGTTGGACCTGGCGCTGGTCCCGCCGGTTGTAGACCTGCTGCTGGGCGGTGACGGCAAGGCGGGCCCATTGCGCGAGATGACGGATATTGAGGAGTCGATTGTGGCCAGCGTTGTTGAAATCATCGCCCGCGAGTTGACCGTGGCATGGCAGCCGGTGGGCCTGAGCTTCAACTTTGAGCGCCGCCAGATGCAGACCCAGGCGGCGCGCATCATGCCGCTCGGTGAAAAGACCCTTTGCCTGAGCTTTGAGATACGCATGCCGCATTCCTCGGGGCTGGTTAACCTCGCCTTTCCAGCCGTGGTGGCCAACACCATCCTGCGCCGGCTTTCCGGCGACCGCGGCCAGCGCCGCCGTCATGCCGCTGAGTTGCGCGCGCGCATGGAGCACATGGCCCGCCGCATCCGTTTTGGCGCTTCGTTGCAAAGCATGCCCGTCCGTGTCGAGGCGCGGGAACTGGAAGCTCTCGCCCCGGGAAAACTGATCCGCCTTCGCCTGCCCGCCGACAGCAAAGCCGTCTGGAGCGCATCCGGCATCGGGCTTTTCCATGCCTTGCCGGTGCAGGCCGGCGCGCATCGCGCGGTGCAATTGCTTTCTCCACTGGATCATCTGGAGTGTGAGGCATGAACGGGAAGTTGGATTTTCTAGACATTTGGGCGGGCATTGCGGCCACGCTCTTTTCGCAGGCGCTCAGCGCAGAGCCGGATTTTATCGAATCACTGCCCAAGCCAATGCCGCAGGGTTCGCAGGCTTATGCCGCTCAAATCGAAGGTGAGCTGGCGGGGCGTTTTTTGATCACGCTCGACGCGGGTTTGTTGGAGGCCGCCCTGCTCGGCGAGGGAGTGGACCAGGGCACGGCCTGGTTCGAGCTTTTGCGCGAGACGGTTGAGGCCACCCTTGGTGAGATGGTGGCGCGCGGAGGCATGAAAGTGAGGATGGCCTCCTTTGAGCGTTGTGCGCCCGAGGGCTCCATCACGCGCGCCTTCCAGTTGAAGACTGTCGAGCGGTCCTGGGTGGTGACCGTGCGAGACGAGATCAAGGAAGCAAAGTTGCAGGCCGCGGCGCCTGCTGCCGAGGCCAGGCAGGCGTCAAAGCCGGCATCAGCCGAGGCGCAGCAGAAGCCGGGCGAGAAAACCCCCGGCAGGCAGAACGGCACCGCTGCCACGGCAACCGGCTTTGATCTTCTGCTGGATGTGGAACTGGAGGCCTCGCTGCGATTTGGAGCGCGCGAGATGCCGCTTGGCGAAATTCTGGAGCTGGGCCCAGGTGATGTGGTTCAATTGGACCGCAACATTGCAGATCCTGTGGACTTGCTCGTGGGAGACAAGATTGTCGCCCGCGGCGAGGTGGTTCTCGTCAATGGCAACTTTGCCCTGCGCGTGTTGGAAGTGGCCGAGCCACAGCGCCGTCTGGAGAGCGTCCGATGTCTTTTCTGAATTTCACGCCCGCGGCGGGGCCATCTGCATTGGGGCATCGCGCAGGGCTATCTGAAATCGCGCACGGGGGCGGTTCGCGTGGATTGCCGGCCGACCGCTCGCTTGGCGCGGCGGATGCCATTGTTCCCATGGGGGACGCGTGGGGCAAGCCGGTGCTGCACGGGCGCGGCGGAATTTTTGAAACCTGCGCCAATGCAGAATGTCGCACCGGGTGGTTGCATCTTTGGCGCAACCGGGCGCGGCCGCTTTTCGAGGGCCAATGGTGCTGTTCGCAGGAATGCACCACGGCACTGGTCCACCAGGCGGTTGCGCGTGAAATGAATGCCCGCGCCGAGCTGCCCCAGGCGCATCGTCATCGTGTTCCCATCGGGTTGTTATTGCTTGACCAGGGCTGGATCACCGCCTCGCAGTTGCGCCGCGCGTTGGAGGCACAGCGGGAAGCAGCCGGTGGCCGGCTGGGCGGGTGGTTGATGCGGCTCTTTGGAATCCGTGAAGGGCTCATCACGCGCGCACTCGCCCTCCAATGGAATGTGCCGGTGCTGCATCTGGACGGCTTTCTACCCTCCCGTATGGTGCGCGTCCTGCCACGGTTGTTTGTTGATGCCTATGGCGCGCTGCCTTTGCGCATTGCCGGCGGCAGGATTCTCTACCTCGCCTTTGAAGAGCGCATTGACCCCATCCTCGCCCTGGCACTGGAGCGCATGAGCGGCCTCAAGGTCGAGTGCGGCATCCTGTCCGGCAGCGACTTTCAAGTGGCGCACAAAAAATTGCTCTCTGCCGAGTACCCCCGCGCCCAGCTTCTCGAAGCCGCCGACGAAGCTTCACTCAGCAAGGCGTTTGCGCGGCAGATTGAGCGCTCCCGCGCCGTCGATGCGCGCCTGATTCGGGTCCATGACTGCCTGTGGCTGCGCATCAGAAAGGGCCGTGCCAGTGCCGTATCGCCCGAAGCGCAGATGATCGAGGACGGTATCGCTTCAATCAACCTCTGAATGCCCGCTTGATTTCTGCCTGCCCGGTTGAAAAATCCCAAGAGGGGACTGCCGCGCCCTCCGCTCAAGAAAAATTCACCCCCGCCGATAGGCAATCAGAGGAGCGCGGAATGAGTGAAATTCGCACGTTGATCGTGGATGATTCCTCCGTGATGCGAAAGATTGTGGAGAGGGCGCTGCGCCAGGCCGGGTTGGACCCGTTGGTTGTGCATGAAGCGGGCAGTGGAACCGAGGGGCTGGATGTGCTCAAGGAGCAGACTGTGGATATCATCCTCTCTGACATCAATATGCCGTCCATGGATGGAATTGAGTTTTTGCGCCAGTTGCGCGCGCAGAAACTGGCTCCGGGCGTGCCTGTGGTCATGATCACCACGGAGTCGAGCGAGGAACATGTCAAACAGGCGATTCAGGCCGGTGCGCAGGGCTATATCCGCAAACCGTTCACGCCGGAGCAGGTCAAGGAACGGGTTTTGCCGCTGGTACGCGCCGCCTGAAAATTCGTCCCACCCGGCTCACGCTGGGCGGACAAGGGCAAGGAGCATGGTGATGCTGTTCAACGGTGTCAGATACTCGGCTATACCGGCATATGGATCCAATGGGGATGCCACGAAGGAGAATTGCATGGCGCAGTCATTGAGAGATTCGGTCCACCTGGTCTCAGACCCGGCTAATCTCGACTCCAGCGTGAAGGAGGTCTTTCATCTCATGCTGGGCACTGAATGTGAAAAATCCAATACGCAGCACCTCCAGCCCAAGGAGTCGGTTACGGCCGTAGTCGGATTCGGCGGCGCGTTGAGTGGCGCCTGTGTCTTTCGCTCCAGCAGTCACACCGCCTGCAAGATCGCCAATCATCTCACCGGCCTTGAGGTGGAAGAGGTCGATGATACAGTCAAAGACGCCATCGGCGAGATCTGCAACATGCTCGCCGGCGCTTGGAAGGGCAAGGTCCCGGAACTGGCCGCAAGTTGCGGCCTTTCCGTCCCGGCTGTCATCACCGGGCGCGACTACAACATCCATGTGCAGGCTCCCGAGTTTCGGCTATTTCACAGCTATTTTTTCGATGGCGCGCCCTTTGATGTCACCATCATCTGCGACGGTATCCGCTGAGTCGATCAATAAGCAATCGCAAGCCTCAGTGCCTGCATCCAGCGGCAACAACCACCATTGAGGGCTTTTCGGCGCAAATCGTCAAGCCTCTCCGCGGCATTCTTTCAGTCAGGCAACAAAGCATACATAACTTATCGCGTGCAACTCGCACAAGGCCGCTGGCCGCGCTTCGTCCAGGTCGTAAAGGCAATGAAGTAAATGCGTGGATGATTGCGCCGAAGCCGGATGAATACCGCTCCAATGGGATTCCTTTGATGACTTGTATCGGATGAGGATTCTCTCAGTGAACCCTGTCTAATCTCATCTCCCTCATTTCGGTCAATCTACTGCATCATCTCTCGTATCATCCATCCGGATAGGCCTTGGCACGTTGAACCTTTGCTGATTCGGATGAATGGCATGGCACTGGCGCCGTGTCATTGTGGACTTATGAGTTTAGAACGCGAGTGATGTTGGTACGCAGGTGGATGGGAATCCGCGATCGTGAGCATCAAATGGACGTGGATCGGCAGCAGGCAGAATGAAATGTTGCGCGAAAGCGTGGACGGGTCCGGGGGGGGGCAAAAAATGGACAGCGGATATTACGCAGCTTTGACTGGATTGGTGGCCCGTACACAGGCCATGGACACTGTCGCGGCCAATCTGGCCAATGCGCAGACCCCCGGCTATCGAGCCGAGCGGGAATATTTTCGTTCGGCATTGATGGGGCCCGACGCCGCGGACTCGCAACTCGGCCAGGTGGTCAACAACTATGGCCTGCTGGGCGGCTCGGCTCTGAATCTGCAACAGGGCTCTCTGATTGCAACCGGTAACCCGCTGGACATTGCGATTGACGGCCGAGGTTTTTTTGCCATTCAAACCCAGAACGGTGTCCGCTACACGCGCGACGGGAGCTTTCATCGAACCGGGGACGGGCATCTTGTCACCAAGGCCGGGGATGTGGTGCTCGATACGCAGGGCAAACCCATCGTGATTCCCCCCGGGGAGGTTTCGATCGGCGAAAGCGGGATCATTTCCGTGGCGGGCGGCGCGGTGACAAACCTGGCCGTCTACGATTTTTCTTCAGCCGCCCAACTCAAACCGGACGGCGCCAATCTTTATGCCGCAACCGAGCCAAACGCGGCGAAGGCAATCAACACGCCGTCGATTCACCAGGGCAATCTCGAGGGCGCAAATGAGGACATTGTGCAGGGCTCACTCGACCTGCTGATGATGCAGCGCCAGGCCGAGATGATGCAAAAGGCCGTGACCCTTTTCCACGCCGATTTCAACAAGTTTGCCACAGAGGATCTGCCGCGGGTCTGAGCTTCGGCAAGGCACGGCAGCGGGTGCCGGTTCAAGCACAAATCAAGAAGGGCGATTCTGTGGGTAAAAAAATGTTTTTCAGCGGGCGCGGATCTTGAATTGGCAGACAACGGGTGGCTGCAATCTGAAAGCGGCGACAGGCAAGAGACAACAGGGAACCAAGAACGGATTCAAGGAGCCAACAATGATACGGGCACTCTACACGGCAGCCAGCGGCATGAGCGCGCAGCAGATGAACCTCGACACCATTGCCAATAATCTCGCCAACTCCTCGACCACAGGCTTCCGCCAGTTGCGGCTTCAATTTGAGGACATGGTCTACCAGAATTTGGTTACCCCCGGTGCCGCGCAAAGCCAGACCACGGTTTCCGCCGGCTTGCAGGTCGGACTCGGGACAAAGCCTGTGGCCACCGAGGTCATCATGACGCAGGGCTCTCTCAACCAGACCAACAATCCGCTCGATATAGCCATTGAGGGCGCGGGTTTTTTCCAGGTCCAGTTGCCCGATGGCACCATTGCATACACCCGCGCCGGCCAGTTCCAACTCAACAACCAGGGCACCATCGTGGACACGCAGGGCGACCCGCTGATCCCGACAATCACCATTCCGCAAAACGCCACCGCGGTCACCATCACACAATATGGTGTCGTCAATGCCACCCTGCCCGGGCAGCAGAACCCGGCGCAGTTGGGCACAATTCAATTGGCCAGCTTTCCCAACCCCGGCGGCCTGGAGAGCATGGGAAACAATCTTCTTCAGGCCACTCTCAGCTCCGGCAGCGCGTTCCTCGACATTCCAGGCGGTCAGCAGGGCCTGGGCACGCTGCAGCAGGGTTACCTTGAAAATTCAAACGTGGATGTCGTCACCGAGTTTGTGCAGATGGTCCTTGCCCAGCGCGCCTACGAGTCAAACTCCAAGGTCATCAAGGCCGCGGACACCATGTACTCACAGGTCAACA
>JAJXXN010000155.1 GCA_021781075.1 Acidobacteriota bacterium
TTTCATGAATGCGTCACCTTGCTCAAGAAATGTTTTCCCATTTGTACCTTGGTAAAGTCATTGCCCCCAGAAACATAACAGAACTGACTTTGATTCATCCTATTTACAAAAGCGTAAAGAATTAATTTGCAGGCGCAGAAAGTCATAAGGAATCCGGCAGGAGAGATAAAGCGCACGGGATTGATGATGCGTGCCGGAACTTTTCCTTGATTGCCGCGAGGCAGTACACTTGGCATTGCATGGCAACCGCACGCGACGACAACCCGGAACGGCTGGTAAGCGCCTCGCGCGCGGACGAGGAGCAGGGCTTTGAACTGAAGCTGCGGCCGCGCCGACTTAATGAGTTCATCGGCCAGTCGAAGGCCAAGGAACAGTTGGCGATTGCGCTGGAAGCGGCGCGGACGCGCGGCGAGGCGCTGGACCACGTGCTGTTGTTTGGGCCGCCGGGATTGGGCAAGACCACGCTGGCGACCATCATCGCCAACGAGCTGGACGTGGGCTTTCAGCAGACATCGGGGCCTGCATTGCAGATTCAGGGCGACCTGACGGCCATCCTGACCAACCTGCGCGAGCGGCAGGTTCTTTTTCTCGACGAGATCCATCGGCTGCAACCGGTGCTCGAGGAAAAACTTTACACTGCGCTTGAGGATTACAAGCTGGACATCCTTATCGGCCAGGGACCGGCGGCGCGGACGCATGTGATGGAGATTCGCCCGTTCACTTTTGTGGCGGCGACAACACGGCCCGGGTTGTTGAGCTCGCCGCTGCGCTCGCGCTTTGGCATCCTGCTGCGGCTTGAGTTTTACACCGAGGCGGATTTGCACTTCATCGTGGAGCGCTCGGCGGAGGTGCTGGAGATACCGATAGACCACGAGGGCGCAGGTGAAATTGCGCGGCGCTCCCGGGGCACGCCACGCATTGCAAACCGTTTGCTGCGCCGGGTGCGCGATTATGCGCAGGTGCGCGGGACAGGCGTGATTGACAGGACGACCGCGCAAGCGGCACTTGCCCTGCTTGAAGTGGATGCGCACGGGTTTGATGAGATTGACCGCCGTCTTCTCAAAACGATCATTGAAAAGTACGATGGCGGGCCGGTGGGACTGGGCACGCTGGCCGCAACGCTGGCGGAGGAAGAAGACGCGCTCGAGGAAGTGTATGAGCCATTCCTCATTCAAATTGGATTTTTGGACCGCACGCCACGCGGGCGCGTGGCGACGCGGCTGGCCTATGAGCACTTTGGAATTCCCATGCCGGGCCGGCAGGGTGGATTGTTTTAAGCAAAGGAGGCTGCCGTGGCGTTGACCGAATCGACGATGCTGCCGTTGGGCACCCGCTGCCCGGATTTCGACCTGCCTGATGTGGTGGGCGGTCGCACGGTGCAGCGCGCAGAGTTTGATGGCGAGCCGCTTCTGGTCTGTTTTATCTGCGCGCATTGCCCGTATGTGCAACACATCAACAAGGGACTGGCGCAGTTGGGCGCCGACTACGAATTTGAGCCGGTGGCGATAGTGGCCATCAGCAGCAACTCGGTCGGGATCAACCCGGATGATTCGCCGGAAGGCTTGCGCGAGCAGGCGTTCCGCGAGGGTTTTTTATTCCCCTACCTGTACGATGAGACGCAGCAGGTGGCCCGCGGCTTTCACGCGGCGTGCACACCGGAGTTTTATCTTTTTGACGCGGAGCACAAGTTGGCCTATCGCGGGCAGTTTGATGATTCAAGGCCGGAAAACAAAATCCCTGTCACGGGAAGCGATGTGCGCAATGCCATCGACGCTTTGCTGGCGGGTGCGCCGGTGGGCGCGGAGCAAAAACCCGGCATCGGTTGCAACATCAAGTGGAAAGAGCGGGAGTGAGTCAGCGGCGGAGATAAAAGGGGTAGACGATGAGCAGCGCGATGCCGATTGCCGCAGCCATCCCCAGCGCCAGCAGGGAATAAAGCAGAAACAGGTTCGGTCCTTTTTTTTCATCACTCATATTTGAGGCTCTCCACGGGGTCGAGTTGCGCGGCACGCGTGGCTGGGACGGTGCCAAAGACAACACCGACGAGGATCGCGGTGGCAAGGGCGACGACGGCGGACCGCCAATCCACAGGCAGGATGTAAGGCGTGAAGAGCCGCACGGAGAATGGCAGGGCCAGGCCGATGAGCGTGCCAACAAGGCCGCCGGAGAGCGAGATGATGACGGCCTCGGCGAGAAACTGGAGGCGGATTTCGCGCGCGGTGGCGCCGAGGGCCTTGCGGATGCCGATTTCGCGGATGCGGGCGCGGACATTGGCGAGCATGATGTTCATGATGCCCACACCGCCGACAGCAAGCGTGACCGAGGCCACGAGCAGAAGCACAATGGTGAGGATGTTGGCGATGGTGGCGGCGGAATCCAGCAGCTCGCGCAGGTTTTGCGCTTTGTAAACCGAGTTGGGGCGATGGCGCGCGCTGATGATGCGGACAACCTCCTGGGTTGCCTCGGGGACCTGGTCCATGCTGGCCATGGAAAAATAAATCTGCTTTACCTCGTTTGTCCCGGTGAAGTAGCGCGCGACCGTGTAGGGGATGAGGATGGTCTGGTCGGCGATCTCCGACTGGCCAAAGTCGTCCACACTCTCCCTGAAGATGCCGACGATGGTGAAGGGGATGCCGGTGATCTGGAAGGTGCGCCCGAGGGCGGAGTCCGGGCTGCCGTACATCTCTTTTGCGAATGGCTCGGTAACAATGGCAACCTTCAGGTGCTCGGTTTCGTCGCTGTCATCGAAAAAGCGCCCGATGGGGACCAGGAGATTGTGGATCTGCTGGTATTGCGGGCTGACGCCGAGAACGAGCGTCTCTTTTGTGACTCCGCCGCCGACGCTGATCCGGTCGTGCATTTCAGCCACGGGCGAGGAGTACATGACGCCGGGCAACTCGGCGAGGACGGCCTTTTCATCGTCGCGGGTCATGGGGTCGGAGTTCACGGTGTGCTCGGCACCCGGCGTGCCGCCGCCGGAGTACTCCACTTCGATCATGTTGGTGCCGAATTTTTGAATTTCGCTGAGGATGAACTGCTTGCCGGTGAGGCCGATGGTGACGACGAGTATCACCGAGGCCGAGCCGATGACCATGCCGAGGGCGGTGAGCGCGGAGCGAAGCTTGCTGGCTGAGAACGCGTCAAAGGCCAGCTTGAGTATCTCGCTCAGCACCATGGTCCGCCGCGCGCTCAAGAGCGTTTGGCGGAAGGCGCTTTGGCGGGCTTCTTCACTCGTTGACAACACGCGCAACCCCTACTCCATCATAAATCGAAGAAACCGACCTGCTGTGGCCGGGGCTTGATTTACAATTCAGCGCATTCGATGTGCGCGGCTTGATGGCCGGTGAAAGGGCGGAAAGATGCAAGCAAACCTGCGCTTCAGCGCGGCATTATTCACCGCATTGCTGCTCCTCGGGGGCAACCGGGCGAATGCGCAAACGGCGGAAGGGAGGAGCGCGGCGCAATGGAAGGAAAACAACGCACTACTGGTACGGGCCTCGAATCTCTATTACTCCTACGCGCGCGAGGGGCTTGCCGGCTTTGATTGCAACGCCCAACCTGATTGGGGGATGGCCACCGATGGCGATGGGCAGCGCCTGGCGCTACTGAACAAAGCACGGATGAGGCTTCATGCGCGCTTTGGTGACGGCGACTTCACGCTGCAGTGGACGGCCCCGCCAAACGCCCCCGACTCGGCAGGCTCCTTGCAGCGCATGCACGACCTGATGGATCATGTGCTGACAGGTTTTCTTGAATACTGGAGCCCCTTCATTGATGACCTGGCCATTCCCGCCGACGCCGATGGAGTTGAAATCCAGAAAAGAAACGAAGGCTATCAAATCCTCTTCGGAGATGGCCCCACCCGGGTTGTGGAGAAATTCGACGCGACCCTGCGCATCCTGAGCTACGAAGTGAGCGGGGCTGATGGCAAGGCATTGCTCACGCCCTCCTATGAAGCGACGCCGAAGGGCCTGCTGGTGAATCATTTTGAGGTCCACATGCCGCCGCCAAACGGAGCGGACGGGCAGGAAGAGACCATGCTGGTGGATGTGGATTACCAACTGGTGGAGGGGTTTGAGCTTCCAAGCCAATTGAGGATGGACCTGTTTGGAGGCGCCAAGCTCAACGTTCTCCTGAACGGGTGCGCGGTGGTGAAGGAAAAGGATGTTGAATGAAACTATGAGCTGGTGGCATTGCCGCGGCTGATTTGATCGAGCAGGATGACAAAGCCGGTGAGGATTCCGGGGATGTATCCGCCGCCGCCATCGGCGTGGGCCAGGGAGTAGACAGCGAATCCGGCCAAGACCGCATAAACGAGCTTGGCGGCTTTCCCCACAGGCCCAAGTCGGGCAAAGCCAATGATGGCGCTTCCGAGCACGACCGCCACCATGACGGCCCAGCGGATCCCGGAGCCAAGCGAAGTGCCGTCCGTGCAGGCAAAGCCCCAAATCGCTATGGGAAGCAGCGCGAGAAAGCACAGCAGCCCGCCGGTGCAGCCCGGACCATTTGAGCCGGAACCGGAGCCGCGATGAATGGCCTGGTCCATTGAATTACGTGCTGCCGCCCCCAGAGCCCCTTGTGGAATCATGGCTGATCTCCGAATCGTACAAATTGAACTCCGCCCATGGTACGAATCGTGCCGACAAAATTGCGGAAAAAATCTTCAACTTGCCAGCGCAAAATTCCGCGCCGCCTCCAGCAGTGTTGCAACACTTTCTTTGGAGCAGCTTTCGGTGTAGAGGCGCATCAGTGGCTCAGTGCCCGAAGCACGCAGCAGGAGCCAGGTTTCCGCGGCATTCTGTTTTGTCCTTGCTTCCGGATTCTCAAGGAAAAACTTCACCCCGTCGAGAGTTTCGATTCCAAGTATTTTCATGCCGGCAAAGGTGGCGTCACCGGGCATGAGCTGGCGGGCGCGGGCGATGGCGCGGTGCTTGATTTCGTCGGCGATATGCAGGTCGATGCGGCCATACTGGTGCTCGCCGTACTCGGCCTGCAATTCGGCAACCAACTGGCCCAGTGTTTTCTTTTCCTCGGCCATGACGTTGGCAAGAATCAGCGCATTCAACAGCCCATCGCGCTCGGGCAGGTGGCGTTGCAGCCCGATGCCGCCGGACTCCTCGCCACCAATCAAAATCTCGCGCTCAAGCATGTAGTCGCAGACGTACTTGAACCCAATGCCATGCTCGTGGAGCGTGCGCCCGTGCTTTTTGCAGATGCGGTCGAGCATCTTGGTCGTATTGAAAGCGCGCGTCACATCTCCGGGCCACCCCTTGCGCTTCAAAAGCCAACTGAGCATCACGCTCATGATCTTGTGCGGGTCGACGAAGTTTCCGTGCTCGTCGGTGGCACCAATGCGGTCTGCGTCGCCGTCGGTGCAGAGGCCGGCTACACAATGATGCCCCGCGGCGGCTTCGCCAAGGGCGCGGATGTGCGGCTCGATGGGCTCGGGATTGATGCCCGGGAAGAGCGGGTTGATCTCACCGCGGATCTGCACATGATCGACGCCGATGCGGGTGAAGATTTCGCTGAGGATGGTGCGGCCCGCGCCGTACATCGAGTCGATGGCGAACTTCATCCCCGAGCGCGCAATCAAATCAAGGTCAACAAATTTCTGAATCGCCTGGAGGTAAGGCGGGAGAAAATCGACCTCTTCCATGGCAGCCTGCTGCGCGGGTTTGGGGACAGGCGCGCCGAGTTGCGCCTCAATGGCGGCGATGATGGAGGGCTTGCCGGAGCCGCCGTACCAGGCCTTGTACTTCACGCCATTCCACTGCGCGGGATTGTGGGAGCTGGTGATCATGAT
>JAJXXN010000315.1 GCA_021781075.1 Acidobacteriota bacterium
AATTTACGTCACCTTCTCGCTCTTCGCGTCCGCAAGCGCCAGATTGAATGTGCCGAATGCGCCATCGGGAACGTGGATCTTCCACTGCCCTGCGCCCCAATCGATGACGCCCGATGGGATTTGCCCGCTCAGCACCGTTCCCGCCGCAAGATGCGGCGCATCGAAGGTGACGTAAATTGGCGGTGCATTCCCGCCGCTTCCCTGCACATCCACGTTGCGGCCTGAAGCATGGCGTATGCGGAGCACGCGGGTCTTCTCGTCGAAGGTGTAGCCCTCGCTGCCCAGGCGGTCGCTTTGTGAAATTGCCCGTCCATCGACCGTCACTGTCTCCGGCTTGAAGTCGAGGCGAAGGACCTCCTCGCCAACCGCATCAAATGTTGAGAAAGTGACCGAGCCCGCAGCGTAGCGGATCTTCGTCACAACCGATGTTTCACCCAGCAAATGCGTTTCATCCGCGGGCGCCCACTCCGGAACCGCCCAGAACGAATCCATCATGCGGCGCGGCCCGTCGGCGAACTCATCGGTGAACCACCACTGACCGGCAAAGGGACTGTGCGCGCCACCGGCAAGGCCCTGAAAATAAGTGACCCAGTTGAACGACCGGTACGCTGCGTCGCGATAGCTTGTATCGCCGGTTTTGGCGTAATAGAGTGCCTCAACAGCAGCAAGACGCGCGGTATGGTCGTCGCAGCACTGGTTCGGTAGATTGCAGCAGAAGTTGGTGCCGTTGCCCTGCTCGGTGGTTGTCAGCGCGCCGTGCACCACATACTTTGGCCACTTCGGCGTCGTCTTGACCCACTCGATGATGTGCCTCGCGTGCTCGCGCCTCTCCGGGTCAAGCTCGGGGTGCAGCAGCACATAGCGCGCAAACTCCAGTGGAATGACCTGGTTCATGTTGCCCATGCTGGGCGGTGTGTCCTCAAAATATCCGACCCACGTATCGGTCTTGAGCGGATATTTCCTGAACCACTCCCACACCGCGGCGCGCGTCTTTTTGTAGCCCTCCACATCGCCGAGGCGCAGCCGCGTCAGCTCATCAAAAAGCATCATTGGCTCAACGACATTCGCAGAATACGGCCCCATCGGCCCATCCTGCACCTTGCCATCGCGCGCATACAAGCGCACCGGCCAGGGTGAGTGCGTCTCATCGCCCGGCACAACATTCTTCACCAGTGCATCGGCGCAGCGAATCGCCTCAGTCAAATATTTTGTGTTGCCGGTCAGCTCGTAGAGCCGCAGATACGCATAACCATCCTCGCCGACAACGTGTGGCTCCAGATAATCCTCGCCCAGGTTGCTCCAGCCGGAGTAGCGCGCCGCGCCGGGATTTGCCGAGGCATACGGCACCCTGGGCCACGCGTAACCCTCTGGCGTCAGCCCATGCTCCAGCTCGTAGTCAAAAAACGATTCAAGAAACGTGATGGCCCGCTCATCGCCCGAGTATGCGTAGTAGTGCTCCAGAAATCCTTCCATCATCGCACGCAGATAAGCGGTCGAGTTCGCCCAGTGCTGGTCGGGCATCATCTCGTAGCTGGTGCGGTCGAAGTCGAAGCAACAGTAGAAATACGGCAGCCGCTGGCGATTGTACTGGTCCCACAGAATTGTCCACTGGCTTTCAAAGTACCCTGCGTAGGAGTAGCCGGTGTCATCGGCCATTGGCCAGGGGAGCAGTTTTCCGCCGGCATCAAGGTTCACCGCGCGACCGGCGATCGTCGGCGGGTTGATTTCACTCACGGCGGGAAAAGGTTTCTGTGCCACCATTGGCAGGGCGGCCAAAAGCAGGACCAGGGGAAAATTTGCTGCTTTCATCATCGCTGACTCCATCGCATCCATCGTATCGTGACGCGGTGGCTGGTGGCGTACCCTTGGCTCACCCTCAGCCGGGGAGGACCGTGGGCAGTCCAGCCGCCGAGTGGCTAATGGTTGTGTGTGATACCCTACGGTGAGGTGAATTCTGTTGAGCCGATCTGTGCCGTTTCAAATTAGAAGTGACGTGCTATTGACCGGCATGGCATCCAATGCGGTAACGCGGCCGCCCCAAGGGTACAGACGAGGCACATCACGGGAAGAATTTTTGCGGAATACCGGGCTCATTCTGCGGATGAGTACAAATTGCCAGCAAGGCGCGGCGATGCTGAGGCTCCATGTGGACTCATGAGGAATCGATTGAAGGCATTGTCGAAATGTGGGGCATCTGCCCCCATGCAGAGGAGGAAAAATCGCCTTGTATAAATCACTTCTATCTGGGTTGATAGGGATATTTTTTTTAGCATCCGTACCATTGGAATCCAACGCGCAAAATCATCAAGCCGCCAATAAAGCACAGAACCTGAATGGCTTTCCCGATTATCCGATTCAATCAGAGAGTGAGTACAAAATCGCCACGCAGCAAGGGGACGCGTGGGTGGGGATTGAGCTGGTTGACTCCGCGGAGGACCAGACGACTTATTTCCACACTGAACTTGCGCCGAGGGGTTACTTGCCGGTTTTTGTGTTGATCGAAAACAAGTCCAAGTCGGAGAGCCTGTTGTTGAACAAGGGGGAGATCAAGTACGGCCAGGCAGCGACCGGCGACGGCTCGCCGAAGATGAATACTGCAGGCGAGAAAACAGCAGTGGCAACGACGGCATTCATACCAGTGATAGGGATATTTATAGCATCTGGAATCGAGCTGAACTCCTCGCAGACAAAACAGAACATGATTTTGCGCGAGATTCGAAGCGGCACGATCGCGCCGGGCAAATCCGCGCATGGGTTTTTATATATTCCCATCCCGCGCAAAGGCGCGCGGCCCAAGCTGCGCGTGGAGATTCCGATCGCATGGTCAGGGTCGGATGGCAAGTCGCAAGTCAATCTTGAATTTTAAGGAGCAGTATGAGAAAACCGATGCACAAGGCGATTTTTGCGATTGTTGCGTGCGGAGTGATTTCCGCGTCATTGAACACACCGACGGCATATGCGCAGGAGGCGGCTCAACCAGCGGCTCAACCCGTTGCCGCAGCCGCACCGGCAATTCCATTGAATGCAGTGCTGGTTCTGACGCCGGAGTTTTGCGCGACCGTATTCAAGCAGGGATCGTTCTGGACAACCGGGCGGGAGACATTCAAGGTTGGTGCGATGGCCTGTAAGGAGCTTGAGCCGGCCTTAAAGCCAGTATTTGCCCAGTTGAGCGTTGTGAAAGAGGCGCCGGCCCCAGGAACCGCGCAGGCGATCCTGATTCCCAAATTCGCCAATTCACATGCGACTACATCTGTTTTTGCATTTTCAAACCGCGAAATGGATGTGCTGATTGAATGGACTGTTGAGGATGCCAAGGGCAAAACAGTCTGGCTGCAGACGGTTCAGGGTTCATCCAAGCATCTTGCAGGGAATATGTTTACGTATGCGCATCAGGAGAAGGCGCTTGTGAGGGATTCAGTGGCCGATGCCGCCAAGCAATCGGCAACGGCAATTGCCGCCGCGCCTGAGATTCTCAAGTTGGTCCCGGGTAAAAACGATGCTGTGAAGTAATACGCTTGACCGTAGCTGGCAAGTGAAAAAATCGAATCAGGTCAGCGCGGCCTCATCCTTCAATGAAGGGTGAGGCCGTTTTTGCTGGAAGTTTATTGGTGGGCCGGCGGCTGCGCACTGCGGTCATTGGCCGGGCTGGTGGGGCGTGGCTCAAAGTGGAAGCGGTAGGAGCGGTTGGGATTGCCTGAGTCGAAGCGCGTGTTCCAGTTGAGTTGATAATCAAGCGAATCGGTGGACAGAGGTTCTTCCTTGCCTTCGGGGTAGGGGTAGGCGGGCATGGAGTGCGATGGAAGTTGGGCGACGGTGAAGGGGAGGGCGTCCCACCAGTCCATGTCCTTCACGTAGCCATTGGTGTAGAAGAAGTAGTCGCGGGTCCAGCCGGCGGGGAGGGGGGGGAGGGTGGTGGTGTCGAATTGTGTGGCAATCTCCTCGCCGGAGCCGAAGATGACATGGTGGTCGGCCTCGGTGTGGGTATTTGAGTTCAAGAGGGGGGTGACGTCACCGAAGCGGGTATAGTTGCCCTGTTCATGCTGGAAGGGACCGGTGAGGGAGACGAGGTCGTAGTCGTAATCAAGGTCGCCGTTGGACGGGAGGTCTATTTGTTTGGGGTAGCCGTGGAAGCGGAGGGTGGCGGTGGAGAGCGGCAGTTCGGTCATTTTGTAGGCGGCGTCGGGGTGGTTGTCGATGAGCGCCTGATCCCAGTAGATTTCGAGGTTCGATTGCAGCCGGATGACGTGCGCGCCAGCGGGGAGCTTGCCGGTGAGGTTGATGACGATGGTGCGCTCGAGGCCGGCGGGGAAGCCGAGGTCGCCGGAGATTTTTACCCATGTGCCGTTGGGCAGTTGGGCTTCAGCGTATGGCGCCACGGGTTTGATGCCCGCCTGCCATGCGTCGTAGAGCGAAGTGGCGCTGAAGTAGTTGACGTAACCGGTCATCAGCAGGCGAAGCGGTTTGCTGTTGTCCACTGCGCCGAGGTCAAGCGTGAGCGAGTGCAGGTTGGCAAAGCCGTCGTAGGGTGTGGGGGAGAATCCGGCGGCGAATTTGTGGTCTGTGCTGGAGAGTTCGGGGAGGACGTTTTTTCCGTTTCCATCGTAGGCGGCGGCGGGCAGTCGGGTTTCAGAGCTTGCCACGACGCGACCCGAGGCAAAGGGCGGGAAGTCGAGGAATTTTTCGTCGGGGTTGACGGCAACATTGGCCGGGTGGTCGACGGCGAAGAGGCGAAGCTGGTCGATGTAGTTGACCTCTTCCATCGGCTCGATGAAGCGGAGGGATAGTTGGGCGTCGGCGGTTGGGGTGAGCATGTTGCCGGGGACTTTGACCCACTCATCGGGGCGGGGAATGTTGCGCGAGTTGGGGGTGAACCAGTGGCCGAGCACGGCGGCGCCGATGACGTCGGTGACGAGCTGGTATTTGTGGCCGTTCCAGGCGAATAGGACGGGGCAGGAGGAGCCGCGGCGGTCGGCTTCCTTGAGGGCGAAGACGGGCTGATGGGGCAGGTTGATTTCATCCTGAAGGACGCCGGTGGGCCAGAGGATGCGGATGAGGTCAACGCCCTCGGCCGTGCCGAGCCCTGCGAGAAGATGGGGCGAGGCCTGGCTCATGTAGCCGGAGGCGCCGGGGAGGCCCCACTTTTGCGTGTGGTTGTCGGCGTAGATTTCAACCTTGGATTCGATCGCAGTCTTGTTGTCGGCGAAGCCTGTCAGGTCGATGCGGATGGAGTGGTTGGGACCGGTGCCGGAGTTGTGGAGGAGGATGGGCGGCGCGGCTTGTTGAGTGATGAGGAGTGAGGGCGCGCCGTTTTCATCAATGGCGATGAGGGCGCGGGGCGCGGTGAGATGGAGGCTGGCGGGGAGTGAGGAGTGGCTGATGTCCTCGAATGTGCCGTCGCCCTTGTTGCGCAGCAGGCGGAGTTGCGGGCCGGTTTTGGTGGTGATGAGCGCGGCGAGGTCGAGCCAGCCGTCGTTGTCGAGGTCGAGTGGGGTGAGGCCGTAGCCGCCGGTGGCGTCGGGGAGCGGAAGCGGGACACGCTCGAGTGCGCGGCCGACGTGGTTGGGGCCGTCGATGTTTTTCCAAAGAGAGAGGCCGGGCGCTGTGGTGTGGGTGAGCGCGATGTCCATCCAGGAATCCTTGTTGAAGTCGATGGTGGAGATTCCGCGGGCCGGGGAGAATTGCGCGGGGGAGATGGGCTGGGCTGGGTATTTGCCCTC
>JAJXXN010000192.1 GCA_021781075.1 Acidobacteriota bacterium
GCTGCCAATGAGGTCCATCGCGCCTGCCTCGCCGGGCGTCGCTCCCTGCCGGTCGCGTGCTTCGGTCAAGCCGTCCGTGGCCAGAACGAGCGTGTCGCCGTCCTCCAAATACAAGGTCTTCGTCTCGAACGGTTCCTCCATCACGCCGAGGACCGGTCCCGTAACCGCCAGTTGCTGCACCGCATTGAGATGGCCGACTATGATGTGTTTTCACGCCGCGCCTCGGTGCCGACCTGGCAAAAACTGGCCATCTTGACAGCGGGAATCCTGAAGATGCTTTGGGTGCGGCTGCTTCCTTAAAATAATACGAAACCACTTCGAGGGGCCGTTGCAAAAAGATATCAAAGAACGGAAGCGTGGCAGTGTTGCTGTTGTCGGTGGCGGGGTCGCCGGCATGAGCGCAGCCTGCGCACTGGCCGGGGCAGGCTGGCGCGTGAAGCTGGTCGAGCGGCGCGGATATTTGGGGGGCAGGGCCTCGTCGTACGCGCACCCTGTGGGCGAGTCGATCGACAACTGCCAGCATGTGCTCTTCGGCTGCTGTACCAACTTGAGGGGTTTTTACGAGCGCATCGGCGTTGCGGGAAAAATCCATTGGACGCGCGAGATGGTGATGATTGAACCGGGCGGAAGGCGTTCAACGCTGGGCCCGGGGCTTTTGCCCGCGCCCTTGCACGGCATGACGCGCATGATTGCGGCGCATGCCTTTACGTGGAGTGACAAGCTGGCGCTGGCACGGGCGATGCGCGCGATGATGAAAGCCGATGCCATGGTGGAGCATGGCGAATCGCTGGCCGGGTGGCTGCGGCGGCACAAACAGACGGAAGGCGCAATCAACCGATTTTGGCGCCTTGTCATTGCAAGCGCGTTGAATGCGGAGTTGGATGAAATTTCAGTCCCATACGCGGCCAAGGTGATTCGCGAATTGTTCTTGAATTCGGCAGAGGCCGGCGCGATGGGGATGAGCCGCGTGCCATTGAGCGAGTTGTATGCCCCGGTGCCGGAGTTGCTTCATGCGCGCGGCGGAGAAGTGCTGCTGAACACGAATGTGGAAGCCGCCGAGTGGGACAATGCGCAAGCGCGATGGAGGGTTCAAACGCGCACAGGAGGGATTGAGGTTGATTTTTTGATTCTTGCCTTGCCCTTTGAGGCTACGCAACAGTTGATTGCCAAGCTTCCGCACGTGGACGGCGCAGCGGATCTGCATGAAAAGGCAAAATCCATGGTGCACTGGCCGATCTGCAGTGTTCACCTGTGGTTTGACCGCAATATTACAGAGCTTGACCACGCGGTGCTGCTCGACCGTGAGATTCACTGGATGTACAACCAGTCGAAGCTGCGGGCCGGAAGCGGCGGACGGTATCTGGAATTGGTGGTGAGTGCGACGCGGAGCTTTGCCGCGCTGCCGCGCCAGGAGGGAATTGCGCTGGCGATAAAGGAGTTGGCTGAGTTCTTCCCGCTGGTGAAGGAGGCAAAGCTGGAGAAGGTTGCGCTGATCAAGGAAGTGCGCGCGACCTTTGGCGTGCAGCCGGGTATTGATGCGTTGCGGCCTGAGCCGGTTTCACCTTGGCCGAATCTTTACCTCGCGGGCGACTGGGTTCAGACCGGATGGCCATCGACAATGGAGAGCGCGGCGCGCAGCGGGCATCTGGCGGCGGAGGCCCTGAGCGGTGGGAAATTCCTGGTGGATGACCTGAAGCCGCGCGGCCTGATGCGACTTCTTTAATGCGCCAACAGATAGACGCCAATGCAAACCAGCACAGCAGCGGCCCAGCGGCGCCTGTCGACGTTTTCTTTCAAAAAAAACTTTCCCGCGGCGGTGTTGAGCAGCAAAGTAATGGATGCAACTGCCGGCCCAACAAAGCTGAGGTTGAGGTGGTTGAGCGCGAAGAGAAGGGCAAAGAAGGCGACAGCCATGAAAAATACGCCGGTGAAAAATGTGGGACAGGTTACAACTGCGATGATCGCCCCTCTCATTCCGAATTTGGCGCGGATCAAATCGAGGTCGCCGATTGATTTCATCGCCGCGGCGGTCAGAACTTCGCCGGTGGTGGATGTGAGAATGACAAACGCAACCGTGAGTGCAATCAACCACGGGTTGGTGACAAGGTGCGTGTTCATTGCGCCTGCTCCTCCGTGTGGGCTGTGCGCGGCGGCCCCTGCGCAACAATTGTGACGCCGATGGTGATGAGGATGATGCCGGCCCAGCGGGAGACGGAGATTTGCTCATGCAGCCAGAAGCGCGCAAGCAGCGCTACAACCACGTTGCCGAAGCTGGTGGCGGGATAAACAAAGGTGAGATCGGCCCAGGAGAGCGCGGTGATGTAGCTGGAGAAAAAGCCGATGAGAAGCAGGATACCCAGGGCAATCCAGGGCGTGAAGACAGCCTGGATGAGTTGCAGAGGATGGTCAAGCGTGATGGGCGGCATTTGCCGCATGCCGCGCGCCAGGCATGCGTCGCCGAGTGGCGTGCACAGCATGATCATGCCGAGGATGCCGAATTGTTTCAAGGTAAGATGATGCCTGGCCATTGCAATGAATCCCGAGCGAAGAAAAAAGGCGACGCGAACTGCGCCGCCTTGTTTTGATTGTTACACAGTATCAGGCGCTGGCCGTGGCCTGTTTGCGCGCTTCCTTCACCATCTTGTTGCGCTGTGAGCGCAATTTGAGGAAGGACTTGGCCTCCTGGTACAGGCGCGGCACGTCGCGGTTGATGACAGCCTTCCAAATCACACGGAAAGCTGCCTTGGGCCGGAAATAATATTCGTCGTAGAAACGATGGACCATTTCAAGGACGTAATCCGTCGGCAGGCCGGGATACTCAATGTGTGCCATCTGGTGGCCGCCCTCGTCGCTCATGGCGCCTTCATTCACGATGAAGCCGTTGGCCTTGGCGTACTCGTAAAATTCGGTGCCGGGGTAGGCGTGGGCAATCGAGACCTGGATGGTTTCGCAGTCGAGGCTCTTGGCAAAGTTGATGGTATTGCGGATTGACTCCCGCGTTTCGCCGGGCAGGCCGAGGATGAAATCGGCGTGGATGACAAGCCCCAGGTCGTGGCAGTCCTTTGCAAACTGACGCGCCTTCTCGATGGTTGCGCCCTTCTTGATGTTCTTGAGGATTTGCGGGTCGCCGGATTCAAAGCCGACAATGAGCAGCCGGCAGCCGGCATCCTTCATGGCCTTGAGGGTCTCGCGATCCGTGGTAACACGCGAAGTGCAGCTCCAAGTCAAGTTGAGCGGTTTCAATTTTTCGCAGAGCTCGATGGTGCGCGGCTTCTGGATGTTGAAAGTGTCGTCGTCAAAGAAGAACTCCTTGACCTCGGGGAAGTTCTCCTTGGCCCACTTCATCTCGGCGGCCACATCGTCGGTGGAGCGCTTGCGCCAGGCATGTCCGCTCAGGGTCTGCGGCCACAGGCAATATGTGCATTGCGCCGGGCACCCGCGCGTGGAGTAGAGCGCGATGTAGGGGTGCAGCAGGAAAGGCACGTTGTAGCGCGTCACGTCGAGGTCGCGCTTGTATATCTTTGTAGCCCAGGGCATGGCATCGAGATCCTCAACCTGCGGGCGGTCGGGGTTGTGGATGATCTGGCCCTTCTGGTTCTTGTAGCTGATGCCGAGTATCTCGTTGAGCGGCTTGCCCTGCGCAAACTCGACGATGGAGTAGTCGAACTCGCGGCGGCAGATGAAGTCGAGAACGGGGCACTCGTCGAGCGCGCGCTCGGGGTCGGTGGTCACCGGCGGGCCGACGAAGGCGATGCGGATGGAGGGATTGGCGCGCTTGATTGCCTCGGCCAGTCGCTGATCGCCCTCCCAGCCAACAGTCGAAGTGAAGAGGACGAGGAACTCATACTCTTTACAAATTTCAATCGTCTGGTCGGCACTGATGTGGTGTGGCGGCGCGTCAAGAAGTCGAGAGCCCTCAAGCATTCCAGCCGGGTAGGTTAGCCAGACCGGGTACCAGTAGGATTCAATCTCACGGGTTGCGGGCCAGCGCGAACTTGCTCCGCCGTCGAAATTCTCAAACGACGGGGGATTCAGGAGAAGGGTTTTTAATACTTTTGCCATCATTCTGAATTTTATCATTTATGCAGTTCCCGGTGGGAGTTGTGCCGTTAAATGTTTTTATTATGAAAATATTTATTTTGAATCACTTGCAGGCTTTGCAGCATCCACCAAACCAAGCCAGTCTTCCATGTGCCCCAGCGCTTCAATCAGATTCAGCCGCGCCTTGCTCAGATCAAGCGTTGCATCGAGCGCCTCAATGTATTTATCTCGTTCCGCGATTTGCGAAAGCTCCTCTTTGCCCGGGCTTGCCTGCGGGGTTGAACTGGAGCCGTTCCCGGCATTGATTTCCGTCTGGACTGCCTTCAGGTCCTGGCTGGCAATCTGCTGTTTCAGGTCGGAAATTTCGGCCAGTACTTCAAGCTCCTTGAGATTGTTGTTGATGCAGGCAATGTTCAAGTCGTTCTGATGCATCGCCTGTTCAGCCTCAATGCGCGAGCGCAGCGCATCAGCCGAGGACTCGCGCGCCTTGCCGCGATGCGAAAGGTCGAGTAGCGGGAGCGTGAAGGAGATTCCGACCGAGTAGCTGTTGGCCGGTATGGTGCCATTGTAGTAACTGTCATAGTTGTTGAATAGCGTTGTATGACGCAGGTATTCGAATTGAAATCCAATTTGCGGGCTGTAAATATTCATCTTGTCGCCTTGCGCAATACGGCTTTTTGAAATCGCCTGTTGCTGAATGCTCTCCATGGCGTAGTGGCGCCCTTGGGTTGTGTCAGCCGTCAAGCGCGGGATGGCGGGAATGCTTCGGCTGACGGTTGTAATGGATGATGAGGGCATGCCCGTCAAATGCGACAACTGAATCTGGGCGGCGCTTATGGCGGACTCCAGATGCATGCGTTTGAGTTTGATGTTGGCGGCGGTCAGCCTTGCATCAAGGTATTCGCGCAGGCTGTCAACGCCGACTTCCGAGCGCTCTTCTTCAATCTCAACCAGCCGCGAGGCGTGCTGTTCCTCTGTCATGGCCGCATCCTGTTGACGTCTGAGGGTGTCCAGTTGGATATAGAGCGTGGAGGTGTTCAGCGCGACCTGTTCCCGCGCGTTGAGCAGGTTGAGCTTGGCCGATTCCACACCGGAGCGGGCGGCGCGCTCATATTGCACATGCGGCAGGCTGAAAATTTCCGACTGGGCGCTGGCGGTCCAGACGGAGGGAATTTGCCCGCCCATGAAGCCTTCCGCCACGCCCACCCCGGCGTTGAAATCCACAACAGGGATGTAAACATCGTGGGTCTCGGCCAGTTGCGCCTCTGCTTTTTGAAGGTCCGCCTGCGCCAGACGCACTGCCGCGCTGTTGCGCTCTGCCATGCTGACAATGGTGGAAAGGGAAACCTGCGCACCGAGGGGAAAGGCCACTGAGAGCACGAGCAGAAGCCGCATGGATCTGGACAAGTAGTGCGTCATGGGATGGATCCAGTTTAACTTTTTTGCCGGCATCAATGTTCGTGCTCCTGGCCCGGTTGGTAATCGTGGGCAAGCGCCAATGCGGCGGCGCGTTCTTTTGATGCATCAGTGGAATCTCCGCGCGCCGCGAACAGCTCCGCCAGGCGTTCATGCGCCACAAACGCCGGAGCCTGCTCGGATTTGTACGGGCTGGCAAGGTAAACCGTCAACAGCTTGGCTTGCATGTCG
>JAJXXN010000205.1 GCA_021781075.1 Acidobacteriota bacterium
CACCCGCTCGGATATCTCCGGCGTAATCACCAAACCGCTCTGCGTCAGCGCCTCATGCGTCGCCGCGAATGCATAGTGGATGAATCGCCCCATCTTGCGCGATTCTTTTTTGTCAATGAACTGGAGCACGTCGAAGTGCTTCACCTCGGCGGCAAAGGTCACCGGGAAGCCCGTGGTGTCAAAGCCCGTGATCGGCCCCATCCCACTCTTCCCGGCGAGAAGACTGCTCCATACCTCCGGCGCCGTGTTGCCCACTCCGCAAAGAAGGCCCAGCCCGGTTACCACTACGCGACGAGTCACTGTTTACTTGCCAGCCTTTGCATTCTTGTTGATGTAATCAATGGCATCCTTGACGGTCTTGATCTTCTCGGCATCCTCGTCGGGAATCTCCATGTCAAAGGCCTCTTCAAACTGCATCACCAGCTCAACCACGTCGAGCGAGTCTGCGCCAAGGTCCTCCTGGAAGCTTGCGCCGGGCGTCACTTCCGCCTCGTCCACCTGCAACTGCTCAACAATGATCTGTTTCACTTTCTCTTCTACGGCCATGGGGTTCTCCTGTCTTTCCTTGGTGTGTTCTTCAGTCAAAAAGCCTTGTCACATGTATCCCGATGCCACCATACCGCCCGGGGGCGCGGGCACACAACTCCCGTGGCCGGGGGGTCCCCGCCATCGGTCAGAATATTTAGTTTATCGTCACCCCGCCAACAGCGGCAAGCAAACATACAAGACTATTTTCAAGCTTTTCTTGCGCCACGCGCCAAAACCGTCGGTCCTTCAGCTGGTTGCCACCGCGCCCGCGCCTTCCGCAGCCCGTGTCTTATGGATCTCCGCCACAATCCCGGTCCTCTCCTTGTACGCCGCGCCCAGCCTCTCGCTGAACTCCTCAGCGCGGCTCTTTTCCACCAGATTCACCGTGCAGCCGCCAAATCCACCCCCCGTCAGCCGCGCCCCGATCAACCCCGGCAGGCCATTCGCCAGCTCCACCATCAGGTCCGCCTCGGCGCAACTGCCCTCAAACTCCCTGCTGTAGCTCTCATGCGCCTCGGCCATCAATTGCCCCACCCGCTTCAAATCTCCCGCCTCCAGCGCATCCGCCGCCGCCACCGTCCGCAAATTCTCGCCAATCACATGCCGCGCCCGCTTCACCGCGTTCGCGCTCATCTCCTCCGCCCACTGCGCAAGGTCCTCAAGCGTCGCATCGCGCAAAAACTTCACCTCGGGCCGGTGCTTCCCAATCACCGCGCACGCCTCTTCCACCTCCGCACGCCGTGTCCTGTACTCCCCGCCCGCAACCGAGTGCCGCACCATCGTATTTGCAATCACCAGCTCCACATTCTCCGGTATGTGCGCCATGCGGAAACTCAAGTCCCGGCAATCCAGCAGCAGCGCATGGCCGGCCTGCGCATTTGCGCTGATGAACTGGTCCATGATCCCGCAATTCGCGCCCACAAACTCGTTCTCCGCCCGCTGGCACAACCGCGCCAGCTTCGGCCGCGGCAATTCAAAGCCCATCAGCCATTGCAATGCCAGCGCCGTCGCCACCTCAATCGCCGCCGAGCTCGAAAGCCCCGACCCCAACGGCACATCACTCGCAACTGTCAGCGTAAATCCTGGAATCCGGTGTCCCTGGCCGGCCAGCATCGCCGCCACTCCCATCGGATAATCGCCCCAATCCCCGCTTCCCTTTGCCGGAAGCGCAAGCGAATCATAACCCCGCTCCTCATTGAAATTCGAGGAGTAAATCCGGATCAAGTTGTCGGCCCGCGGGCTGATCGCCGCCGTCGTCGCAAACTCAATCGCCGCCGGCAGCACAAAACCCTCGGCATAATCCGTGTGTTCGCCGATCAGGTTCACCCGCCCCGGCGCCTGAAACAGCGCGCAATCGCTCTTCGCGCGCTCCCGGTGCATTGCCCGCACTTTTTCCGCTGCAATCATTCCTCTCGCCTCAACTTCCCGTCACTTCCCTTGTCGCCGCGTCCAGCCGGTGCCAAATTTCATCCATCCACGCCTCATGCTCCGGCTTCATCAGCACGCTCCGCAAACAACTCACATGGCCATCTCCACCCGCCGCGTCAAACCACTGCTCCGGCAACTGCACCAGCGCCAGATGCAGGTCGCGCGCCCCCGCCGCATCAAAAATCCTCTGCGCCGCTTCCGGCCCGCCACACGGCTTCCACACAACAATATCAAGCTGCGGTTCGCCGCTGCGCATCAGTTGGCAACGCCCATCGCTGGCAAGCCTGGCGTACAAGGCCATGGCTGCGTTCCTGCCCGCCTGCAACCCCGCCGCAAACTCACCACCCGGCTCCAACGGCAGCAGGCGCTGCGTTGCCCACAACGCCACCGCCGAGGCCCCGGCCCGCGAGCACTCCAGGCTGATCTCGCCCAGGTGAAGCTCCTTCGACGTAAAGTACGTGTACGGCGAATCATGCTTGTAATGCCGCCCCACCTGCGCGTCGCGGAACAAAATACAGCCGCAGCCATACGGTTGCAACCCGTGTTTGTGCGGGTCCACCACAATCGAGTCCGCCTTCGCAACCACCGCAAAGGCTCGTCGCGCCCCATCGCCCAACTCATCTTCAATCAATTTGAAGTAGCCGCCGTAGGCCGCATCCACATGCACGCGGAACCCGTACCGCTCCTTGAGCGTCAAAATCTCATCCAGCGCATCCACCGCCCCAATCGCCGTCGTCCCCAGCGTCGCGACCACCGTGCCCACGTCGCCGCGCTTCAACTCCGCCTCAAGCGCGTTCAAATCCATCCGCCCATCCATGCCCGCCGCAACCGCCGCAAACTCAATCCCCAGCACCGCGCTGATCCTCTGGTGCGTGTAATGTGCCTGCTCACTCGCCACAATTCGTTTCCTCGGTCGCTCGCGCCCCGCCACCCAAAGCGCCTCCAAATTCGCAAACGTGCCCCCGGAGGTCAGGTGCCCCAGATGCTTGCTCCACCCGAACATCCGCGCAATCTCCCCCACCGCCTCCATCTCCATCGCCGAACTCGCCCGGCCTCCGTCCCGCGCGTGGTTGTTCGGGTTGATAGCCATCGCCAGCGCATAGGCCGCATGGGCCAGCGGGTGCGGCGGTTTCAGCATCTGCCCCGCATACAAGGGATGGAAGTACGGGTAGTTGTCGCCCAGCCGTCCTGCCGCCTCATCCAGGATCTCCGCCGCGCGCGCACTCAATTTCCGCGTCGCGAAGGGTTCAAAAAACGGCAGCGGGGCAAACTCCTCACCTAGCCGCTGAAGCCCCTTCTCCAGCAATTCCGCTGTTTTCTCCCACTCTGTCGCACTCATGGCAATCACCCTATCACAATGCATTCGACGGCGGACAGCAGTTGACCATCCTCCATGCGCTCCCCCATTGGCCAACGGCCAGCATCACGTTAAAAGTTTCTTTGCGCATTGATTGGCCACAAATGTTAGACTTCCTGTAGCGTTAGAAACGAACCGGGCGTGAGCAGTACTCGCCCAACCAAGCCAGATTCTGCCGGTGTTCGCTCCGATTCATCCAGCGCGAGTTCAATCATCAGGGAAGTAAGAAACAAAATGGAACAAGGAACAGTGAAGTGGTTTAACGACGCGAAGGGCTTCGGCTTCATCTCGCGTCAGAACGGCGAGGACGTTTTCGTCCATTACTCGGCAATCAATGCTAATGGCTTCAAGAGCCTGCAGGAAGGCCAGGCGGTCCAGTTCAACGTTGTCAAGGGACCGAAGGGCTGGCAGGCTGCTGACGTCCAGCCGCTCTAACCAAAACGGATTCTGGCAGAATCCCGAATCATCAAAAAGGCGGGGCCATTGGCCTCGCCTTTTTGCTGCCTCGCATCCCCCGCCTTCTACCTCATCACCGCGCCCTTCTTCAGTTCCCACTCAAGCGCGCTCTTCAATATCTTCTCCAAATCGCGCCGAGCCTTCCATCCCAGCACTCGCTCAGCCTTCGCAGCAGAGGCATACAGCGCCGGCGGATCTCCTGCCCGCCGCCCCACCACCTCATGCGGCAGCTTCCGCCCGCTCACCTCTTCCGTCCATCGGATTACTTCCCGAATCGAACTCCCCTTGCCCGTGCCCAGGTTCAGCGCCACCGGATCGCCTCCCGCGCTCAAATACTCCACCGCCTTCACATGCGCCTCCGCCAAATCGCTCACATGAATGTAGTCGCGGATGCACGTCCCGTCCGGCGTCTCAAAATCATCCCCAAAAACCTTCAGTTCCGGCCCTGTCCCCAGCGCCGCCCGGATTGCCAGCGGGATTAAATGCGTCTCCGGTTCGTGCATCTCCCCAATCTCGCCCGATTCATGCGCGCCAGCCGCGTTGAAGTACCTGAGCGCCGCATAGCGCAAACCGTGCGCCACCGCATACGCCTCCAACACCCGCTCAAAAAACAGCTTGCTCGCGCCATAGGGATTGATCGGTTCCCGCGCCAGCTCCTCCGTCATCGGCAGCGCCCGGGGCACTCCATACACCGCGCACGTCGAGCTGAACACAAATGTCCGCACCTTGCTCGCCAGCACCGCGTCCAGCAGCGCCAGGCCGCTCTCCACATTGTTCGCAAAATATTTCCGCGGGTTCACCACCGACTCGCCCACATACGCCGATGCCGCAAAGTGCATCACCGCATCCACGCGCGCAAGCAACCCGTCCACCAGCTTGCGGTCGGCGATGTTGCCAACCACAAGCTCAAAGTCCTGCGCCAGTTCCTTGTGGCCCGTGCTCAGGTTGTCCAATATCACAACCTCATGCCCCGCCGCCGCCAAATGCCGCGCCGCACACGACCCAATGTATCCGCTGCCGCCTGTCACCAATACCCGCATGAAAAAACCTTACCACGCATCTTCGATCGCTGCCGAATCCACCGGCCAAAAACTCTGGCCCCTGCCTCCGCTAAAATTGTCGCAGCATGATCTCCGTCCTCATCCTCACGCTCAACGAAGAGAACAACCTTCCCGCCTGTCTCGATACAGTCGCCTGGTGTGACGACATCCACGTCCTCGATTCATTCAGCACAGACCGCACCGTCGAAATCGCACGCCAGCGCGGCGCACACGTCACACTCCGCAAATTCGACAGCTTCGCCCAGCACCAGAACTGGGCGCTCCAAAATCTACCCTTCAAGCATCCCTGGGTTTTCTACTTCGATGCGGATGAGCGCGTCACACCCGAACTCGCCCACGCCATGCAGCTCGCCGTCCTCAATCCCCGGCCCAACGTCGCCTTCCGCGTCTTCCGGCGCGACTTCTTCCTCGCCACCTGGCTCAAACACGTCCAAGTCACAAAATATTACGACCGCCTATTTCGCCCCGAAAAAATGTGCTATGAACGCCTGGGCCACTGCATCTCAAAGCCCGATGGACCGGTTGGCACCCTCTCCGGCTACCTCGACCACTTCCCCTTCAGCAAAGGCCTGGCCGAGTGGGTGCAGAAGCACAATTTCTACTCCACACAAGAGGCGGAGCAGATTGTGATGAGTCGCGCTTCCGGCAGCAAACTTCACATCGCCGCGCTTTTCAATCCATTCAACAGAAAAGAATTCCGCCCCAATCTGAAGGAGCTTTACTACAAGCTGCCTTTCCGCCAGCTCGTCAAGTTCTGCTACATGTACTTTT
>JAJXXN010000039.1 GCA_021781075.1 Acidobacteriota bacterium
CGGAACTACAGCCTGAAGATTTCTATCTGCACCCGCCATTTCATACCGCCCAGGGAGGCAAAGGGGAAACTTCCATCGAAGCACTTGCCGATCAACTTCCGGCCCAAGTTGACTTGCGTGATGTTGTCACAAGGCTTGAAAGAGCTTTGATCAATCGTGCGCTTGATCTCGCGAAGGGGGTGCAGGCGGAAGCGGCAAGAAAACTCGGCTTGTCACGAAGCGACCTGGGCTACAAGATCGGGCGCCATGGCCTTGCCGTACTCCCAGACAAGGGAGCCGATGAAACCTGCGTCAAAGGCTGATTTTCCGTGGTCATGGTTACCTCATTGTTGCGGGTAATCCAGGTGGGTTTAGTTTCGAACAAATTATGATTCCACGCATTCAAGTTAGTTGGCAGTAAGAGCTTCCGTGCGGTTTATGTCAGGGGTGAAAGCTTGATTCTATTTGGCTGCCCCCCAGGGATTCGAACCCCGATATGCTGATCCAGAGTCAGCTGTCCTGCCGTTGAACGAGGGGGCAGTTTGGAATTGATTTTATTCTGAACTTTTTAAAATCCAGCTTGTATAGAATACGGTGTTCGGCAGGTTGGGTCAACCCGTGCTGCAATTTCCCACGTGGAAGGCCGCGGTAGGCCGGGTGTGCTGCGGATTCACGCGCTTTTCTTGGTGGAAATTCGACTCTGATATAGAATTTAAGTGATGGAAGCGCTGCTTAATCTTGCCTGGATACTGCTTGCGGCGACAATGCTCGCCCACTGGTGGAGGCTGCACCGGCAAGAAGCGGTGTGCCCGCGGTGCGCCAGGCGCTTTGGCAGGCGCACGCAGTTCATCGCACTCTGTGTTTTGTTGCTCATCCTCTTCCCTGTGATTTCAGTCAGCGACGACCTTCTGGCGGCGCAATACACAACGGAGACGGACGGCAGTGTGCGCAAGCACCACGCGGGATGCTGCACGGCGCATGCAACAACCACACCGGCCCCGGCACAGGCCGCGGTGGCGGCATTCCAATTGCCAATGCCATCCTCGGTCAAAGTTGAACTGCCGCTTGGTCATTCCCTTCCGGCGCTCAATCCTGCTTTTTATTCCATAGAGAACCGCCCCCCACCGGCAACTGTTTAGCCACTTCCCTGCCGACTAGCCAATTAATCCACACATTGAACCCGGCCGCATGAACACGGCCCAAGGTGTATTTCAAATGATGCAACCAAGAGCAACAGCGCTCGCGCTGGGCGCGCTGGCCGTTGCGGCCATCTTCGCCGCGCGCGCGAACTCACAGCAACCCATGAGTTGGGACGAGGTCAAAACCCGCTTCCTGGCCAACAATCCCGTGCTTGGCGCCGACGCCGTGAGCGTGGAGGAGATGAAGGCTGCGGAGACCACGGCGTATTTGCGGCCCAACCCGCAGTACACCATCTCCACCGACGGAACCCAGATGGCGCCGCACAATGGCGTGTGGACGCCCACGTCGAGCACGCAGCTACAGAACCAGATCACATACCTGCATGAGCGGGAGCGGAAGCGCGAGTTGCGGCTTGAAAGCGCGAAGGAGGGCACGCAGATTGCCGGCTCCGAGCACGAGGATTTGCGGCGCACACTGCTCTTCACACTTCGCGCCGCGTTCATTTCAACCCTGCAGGCCAAGCGCATTTACGAATTATCACAAGCCGACCTCGAATACTATGACAAGATCATTGCAATCAGCCGGGCGCGCTTGAAGGCCGGCGACCTGGCGCAGATTGACCTGGACCGCATTGAGCTTTTGCGCGCGCAATACGAGTCGGAGATGCAAACCGCGCTTGTTAACCTGCGCACGGCGAAGATCCAGCTTTTGCAGTTGCTCGACGAGCACACGCCGGTCGGACAGTTTGACGTTGCGGGTTCTTATGATTGGCAAGCGGGCTTCGATTCACTGGAGAACTATCGCAAGCTGGCGCTTGAAAACCGCCCGGACCTTGATGCGGCGCTTGAAGCCGTGCGGCAATCACAAACCAACTACAAACTGGCCAAGGCCAACGGCTCAACAGACCCGACCTTCGGCATCTGGCATACCTACAACCCCTCCTTCAACAATCCGAATGCAATCAACACGCTCGGCCTGAGCGTGAACGTGCCACTGCGCATCTTTGACCGCAACCAGGGGGAAAAGCAGCGGACAAAGCTCGACATGGACCGCGCGCGCAAGGCGGCGGAAGCGGCCAATGCGCAGGTCTTCAGCGACGTGGACTCGGCCTATGAGCAGGTGCGCAGCAGTGTCGAACTGTTGAAACCGTACAAGGAGAAATACAATGAGCAGGCTTTGCGCGTGCGCGACACGGTGACCTATGCGTACGAGCACGGCGGCGCCTCGCTGATGGATTTTCTCAACGCGCAAGGCGATTACCGCACCGTGCAGCTTGCCTACGTGCAACTGGTGGGCGCATATCTGACCGCCGCGGCGCAACTGAACATGGCCGTCGGGCACGAGGTGATTCAATGACAGGTTTCAAGCGGAACAATCTTCTTTCCTGCGTGGGAGCAATCCTCCTCGCCACAGCCCCTCTTGCAATCAGCGGCTGCAAATCGAAGGCAGACGGTGACACGGGCGCGAAGCCTGCGCCCGTGGTTACCGCCGGCGATATGGCGCTGGTCAGTGTTGACCACCCGGAGCTGTTTCCACTGGTCAAGGCCGATGGCTATGACGCCGCGGCGGTGCTGGATGCGGTCGGCACAGTGCAGCCGGATATCAATCGCGAGATACCCGTCATCTCGCTCGCCAGCGGGCGAGTTGTGGACATCAAGGCGAGGCTCGGCGACACAGTGCGAAAGGGCCAATTGCTGCTCAAGGTGCAAAGCCCGGACAGCACCAACGCCTTTGACACCTACATGAAAGCGGTGAACGACGAGCGGATGAACAACAAGGCCTACGCCCGCGCCGAGGATTTGTATGCGCACGGCGCAATTGCGCAATCGGCGCTGGAGCAGGCCGAGGATGCGGAGAAAGACGCGCAGGCGGACTTGAAGGCCGCGGAGGAGCAGTTGCGCACACTGGGGCTCGACCCGCAGCATCCATCCTCCATAGTCAATGTTTACTCGCCCATCAACGGCGTCATTGTGCAGCAGAATGTGACCAACGCGGCTGCGGCGGGAGTAACCTACTCGGGCTCCGCAACCACTTTTACCGTCGCCGATCTTTCGTCGGTGTGGATTGTCTGCGATGTGTATGAGAACGACATTCCCAAACTTGCCCCCGGGCAGGAGGCGAAGGTCAAGCTCACCGCCTATCCGGAGAAAACCTTTACCGGCCGCATCACCGACATCGGCCCGGTGCTTGACCCTACGATTCGCACGGCAAAGGTGCGCGTGGAGATTGCCAACCCCGGGCTGGTGATGAAAGTTGGCATGTTCGTCAATGCCAAATTCACAAGCCGCGAAAAGAAGCACTACGCCCTGGTTCCCGCGCCCGCAATCCTGCATCTTCACGACCGCGAGTGGGTCTTCGTGCCGGCGGGCAACAATCAATTCCGCCGCGTGGAAGTGAAGGCGGGGGAGATGGTTGGCGACAAACAAGTGGTTCTTTCCGGCATTGCGAGCGGCCAGCAGATGGTATCCAACGTCCTGCAACTTGAGACCACACTGGAGAACCAATGATCAGGAAGATTGTGGATTTTTCGCTGAAAAGCCCACTTCTGGTTTTGGGGCTCGCCACACTGCTCTTTTTATGGGGCCTGGTCAGCTTCAAGAACCTGCCCATCGATGCGTACCCGGACGTGGCCAACAACTACGTGAACGTGATTACGCAATGGCCGGGGCACTCCGCCGAGGACATGGAGAAACAGGTGACTGTGCCGGTTGAGATCCAGATGGCCGGCATCCCGCACATGGCCAACCTGCGCTCGTTCACACTCGCGGGCATTTCAAGCATCATGATGAACTTTGACGATTTCTCCGACAACAACTGGAATCGCGAACGGGTGATGGAGCGGCTTGGCTCGGTGCAACTGCCGAACAACCTTGTGCCCCAACTGCAAACGGATTGGAGCCCGGCGGGGCAGATTTTCTGGTACACGCTTGAAAGCAAGAATCCGAATTACGACATCATGGAGCTGAAGTCCATCGCCGACTGGACACTGGGCAAGCAATTCAAAAGTGTGCCGCACATTGTGGATATGGCGACCTTCGGCGGATTGACGAAGGAATACCAGGTCCGGCTGAACCCCGACAAGCTGGTGAGCTATGGATTGAGCCTTGCCGCGGTGGAGCAGGCCCTGGCACAGAACAACGCCAATGCCGGCGGCAGTTTCATCCAGATGGGGCCGCAGCAGATCAACGTGCAGGCGCAGGGTTTGTTCAAGAATGTGCAGGACATAGAGAACACCGTTGTCAGCGTGAGTAACGGCACACCGGTGCGCATCCGCGACATAGCCGACGTGGAACAGGGGCCGAAGATCCGCCTGGGACAGATAAGCCGCGCTTATCGGGATGAGAAGACAGGGCACATAATTGATTTGCCGGATGTGGTCGAGGGGACAGTCCTGCTGCAGAAGGGGGATGATGCCGACCCGGCGTTGAAGGGGCTTGAGGCCAAGGTCAAGCAACTGAACACGGAGATTTTGCCCAAGGGCGTGGAGGTGAAGCCGTTCCTTGACCGCTCCGACCTGGTGCACTTCACGACCAAGACGGTTTTGCACAATTTGACCGAGGGAATCCTGCTGGTCTCGATTGTGCTGTTTCTTTTCCTGGGCAATATCCGCGGCGCGTTCATCGTGGCCTGCACGATTCCGTTTTCACTTCTTTTTGCGGCCACATGCCTTGACCTGAGCCACATCCCGGCCAACCTGCTCTCGCTGGGCGCGCTGGACTTTGGCATGGTGGTTGACGGCGCGGTGGTGATGATTGAGAACATCATCCGGCATCTGGGCCACCCGGATGAATCGCGCACCGCATTGCAAAAAATCCGCGACGCCGCGCAAGAGGTCCAACGCCCGGTTTTCTTCGCTGTCACGATTATCATCACCGCCTACCTTCCCATCTTTACCTTGCAGGCGGTCGAAGGGCGGTTGTTCAAACCGATGGCTTGGACGGTGGCGTTTGCCCTGCTCGGCGCTTTGATATTTTCCATAGTGATTGCGCCAGTGATGGCGAGCATTTTTTTCAAAAAGGGGGCGCGCGAACGCCACAACTTGCTGCTGGAGCTGCTGACCAGGCAGTACCGATACGCACTGGCCTGGGCCATCCATAAGCGGGCATTGATGGCGGGTGTGGCAGCCCTGGCATTCGGGTTGACGCTCTTCATGGCCTTTAGCGGCGTGGTAGGCTCGGAATTTCTGCCGCATCTGGATGAAGGCTCCATCTGGGCGCGCGGCTCGCTGGCGCCTTCCACGGGACCAGACGAGAGCCGGCGCATTGCGCAGCAAGCCCGCCTCATCATTGCCTCATTCCCCGAGGTCAGGCAGGTCGTCGATCAAATCGGCCGTCCCGATGACGGGACCGACCCCAAGGGCCCCAACAGCATCGAGATCCTGGCTGATTTGAAAGATCACAAAAACTGGCGCTACGCAAACAAGGAAGACTTGATCGACGACAT
>JAJXXN010000062.1 GCA_021781075.1 Acidobacteriota bacterium
CCGATCTGAGTTACTTGCAGTTAATCGCGTCGTCCCCAACGGATGCCTGACTCGGCCAGGATGACAATCAGCGCAAAGAGCACCAGCAGGTCGGTGCGCGCTTCATGAAGAAAGCTGAGCAGTCCGTAGTGGGGAAGTGCCGCCGGCTGAAAACCGAGGAAGGCGTGGCCAAGCAGGATGGGGATTTTGGTCATGACCAACGCGCCCAGAATCACGCCGAGCAGCAGCAGCGCGGCATCGCCGGCATACAGATTGGCGATGAGCGCCAGGGCAGCCACCATCTCGACGATGGCCACAAACTGGGCCATTTGTGTTGGTACGGGCAGGCCGAGTTGGGCAAAGCGCCCGGGGCCCAGGGCCTCCGGCCAAAGGAATTTCAACAGGCCCTCGGTGAAAAAAACAATTGCGACCAGGGTGCGCAACAAGTGCAGCGGGAGTGATTTTTTCATGAGTACCTGCCTTCTGATTAAGATTGCACCAAGAAAACGGCAAAATGGCAACCAATTTACTCGTGCTGGTTTTCCACCTCCCCGGCATTTGTTTTTCTTGATTTCGCGTGAAAGTTCTCTTTGCGTACCCGCCAATCCCGCCCCCGTCCTTTAAACTGTTAACAAAGGATGTTTTGAGGCGGCTCGCTCGTCTGGCGCCCCGTCCCAAATCCTATTGCAAGGGAAACAGAATTGGATTTGCCGTCTGCCGGTTTGGGATGGGTGGGTGCGGTCAAATATAATCGACTTTTCCCTGTGTCAACCTAGAGCAGGATGGAACTTTTGTGAGCAGTGAGGGTGTGCATATTTTTTCCGCGAAACCGATGCAAGATTTGGCGTCCCATTCCATGTGCTCAGCCGAGCCACTGAACCCGGCCATGAGTCAGCACACCACGGCGCTGCGCCCCCGTTTGATGAACGGCCGCAGACTGGCACGTCTGTTTTTGCCTGTCATGGCGCTTTTCATGCTTTTCATCGCCTTTGTTCCAGTCAAGGCTGGCGCACAGACCATCGAGCAGATCCGGATTATTGGCAACCGCCGCATTCCCAAGGAGACGATTGTTGCCCGGCTCTTTACCCGAGTCGGCGACACGTATGATCCCATCTCCATTGAGCGTGATTTCAATTCGCTCTGGAATACCGGCTACTTTGACAACCTGCGCATTGAGCGCGAGGATTCTGCCAAGGGAATCATCCTCAATGTCTTTGTCGAGGAAAAGCCGAACATCCGCGAGATCAACTACAAGGGCCTCAATTCGGTTTCGCAGTCCGATGTGCTGGACCGCTTCAAAAAAGAGAAAGTGGGCCTGAGCGTTGAAAGCCAGTACGACCCGACGCGCATCAAGCGCGCCGAGACAGTGCTCAAGGAGATGCTGGCCGAGCACGGACACCAGTTTGCCACCATCAAGACCGAGGTCAAGAAGATTCCCCCGGCCAGTGTGCAGGTGAACTTCAATATCAAGGAAGGCCCGACGGTAAAGGTCGGCACCATCACCTTCACCGGCAACCAGCACCTCAGCAGCCTGGTGCTGCGCCGCGCCATGCGGAACCTCAAGCCCATCGGCATACCCTACTCGATCTTTTTTGAGAACCTCTTCGCGAAGACTTACGATTCGACGAAGCTCGAAGAGGACTCGTATCGCGTGATGCAGGCCTATCACGACAAGGGCTATTACAACGCCGTGGTGGAAACCCCCCACACGCAGATTCGCGATGAAGGCGGATTGAACATCTTCACCTTCCGTCCGCGCAAGGGCAAGCGCGTGGACATCCTGATGCCGGTTGAGGAGGGGGGCCGTTATCGCCTGGGTTCGATCACCTTCACCGGCAACAAGGCGGTAACCAACGTCAAGGCCCTGCGCGCCACCTTCACGGAGAAGGACGGAGACTGGTTCAACGCCACCCTGATTCAAAAAGGCCTTGAAAATTTGAAGAAGGCCTATGGGCAATTGGGCTACATCAACTTTGCCGCCATTCCCAAGCCCACATTTGACGAAGCCAAAAAGACGGTTTCGTTCATCATCGACATTGATGAGGGCAAGCCGTTTTACGTTTCCCGCATTGAGTTCCAGGGCAACACCATCACACGCGACAAGGTCATTCGCCGCGAGTTGATGTTGCAGGAAGGCCAGGTTTACAACTCGCAGTTGTGGGAGTACAGCCTGTTGCGCCTGAACCAGCTTGATTACTTTGACCCGCTCAAGGTGGACCAGGACTCCGAAGCCCACCAGGACACCGAGGCCGGCACGGTCGATTTGCTCCTCAAGGTCAAGGAAAAAGGCAAGAACTCGATCGGCATCAACGGCGGTGTCTCCGGCTTAGCCGGTGCCTTCTTCGGCATCAACTACCAGACCAACAACTTCCTCGGCCTGGGTGAAACACTCAGCCTGCAGGGCAACCTGGGCAACGTGAACCGCACCTTCATGTTCGGTTTCACCGAGCCGTACGTCAGGAACCGCCCGTTGAATGTCGGTTTCCAGATTTACAACAACAAGACCGACTACAACCAGCAGAAGAGTTATCAGACGACCACGGGCGAGGCGCTGAACCTGACCAACGCGCAGAAAAACCTGCAACAGAATTACAACAACCAGTCGAACGGCATGTCGTTTTCCATGAGCTACCCGCTCAAGAACTTCCGGCGCGTGGGCTTCACCTACTCGTGGAACAAGCAGTCGATTACGACCTTCAGCACCGCGTCGCAGACCTTCTTTGAGACCATCAACTTCCGCTCCGGACTCCAGGGGCAGAATCCATTGATTGGCATTCTCTCCAGCTCGCTGTCCGTGAGCTACAGCTACAACACGGTGAGCAATCCGCTGCGCCCGCGCACCGGCAAGGAATTTACGGCCGTCTTCCAAGGAGCCGGCATCTGGGGCGATGTCCGCTATTTTGCCCCGTTTCTCGCCTACAAGCAGTATTTCCCGATGCATTACCTGCGCCCGCGCTCGGATGGCCGCAATGTGCTCGGTGTCCGCGCCCAGCTCGGTTATGTGCACGGCTTTGGTGGGGCGGTGGTTCCACCCAACAACCGCTTCTTCGGCGGCGGCGAGGCGGACCTGCGCGGCTTTGACATCCGCAGCGTGACGCCCTATGGCTACACCCCGAACCGCGTCACGGTGCAGTTGACCAACCCCGACGGCCAATGCGTGCCGCGCGACCCGAACAACCCGCAGTTGAACCAGTGCATCCTGGTCCCGATTCCGGTCTACACGCCTGTCTCAACGGGTGGCGATGCCACGTTTACATCCAACATCGAGTATCGCATTCCGATTGCCGGCCCGGTTACTCTCTCCATCTTTGACGACTTCGGCGTTGTCGGTTCGTTGAGCAACGGCCAGTTGGCGCAGAGCCCCGAGGGATTCGCCACACTGACCTCGCCGCTCTATGGCTGCCCGGTTTACAACAACGGTTCCTGCCAAGGCGGCATTCCGGGTTACGATGTCGGCTTCCAGCAGAACATTCACACCATCGGCTTCACCAACTTTGTGCCGCGCATGTCCACAGGCGCGGAGATCTCGGCGATCATGCCGGTTGTGAACGCCCCGGTGCGGTTGTACTACGCGTGGAACCCCATGCGCATCTTCACCAATCCGGTTTGCAACAACGAGCCGGAACCGGTGGGATCGAAGGTGGTCAATTGCGGAGCCAGCCTGATCACGCGTGGCATGTTCCCGGCCGGTGGCGCGGGCGATTACACCTACGCGCAGGCCGTGCAGGGATACGGCGCTGTCAACTGGTTCCACGAGCCGCGTAAGACCTTCCGTCTGACGGTCTCGACAACTTTCTAGGGCTTCCTCAATCCACATAGAACAGCCGCCCTTCGGGGCGGCTGTTCTGCGCTGCCCCCTGCGCAGCGAGGGGTTGTGCTGAGTTCTGAATTCATCTATTCTTGACAGATTGGCAGGTAAGGTATTTTGATGGCCGGATGCTATAATTGCGATAGTTTCTGCCGATGCCTGCGTCTTTTCATGGCTGGCCGCCGAGGTCGCCTGAACCTGTATTCAGGACCGATGAGAGGGTTCGCGATCGCAGGCACAATTCCGGAGAATCACCAAGGAGTTTTTTTGTCGATGAAGCGTTCACTTGCCCTTATTGCCCTTGCGGCCGCCGGATTTACCGCCGCCGCGCATGCCCAAACCGCGGCTACCACCACCAAGATTGCCGTGATCGAATTCCAGAAGGCCGTTGCCGTCACCAATGAGGGACAGCGCGATTTCGCCGATCTGCAGAAGAAGTTCGAACCCCGTCAAACCCAGATCAAAAACCTTAGCGATGAGGTGGACGGGCTCAAGAAGCAGCTCCAGGCACAGGCCGACAAGCTCAGCGACACCGAGCGCGCCGCCCGCGCCAAGACAATTGACGAGAAGACCAAGCAGTTGCAGCGCGACTACGAGGATGCGCAGACCGACTTCCAGACCGAGATGCAACAGACTTACGGCGCGCTGGCTTCAAAGGTTTATGATGTGTTGGCTGACTATTCGAAGACGCAGGGCTTTACCGTGGTCTTTGATGTGAGTGCGCAGCAGTCTCCTGTGCTTTACGCCAATGAAGCAACCAACATCACCAAGGCAATTGTCGATGCCTACAATGCCAAGTCTGGTGTTCCGGCGCCTCCGGCAGGTACCGCCGCTCCGGCCACCAAGCCGACTGGCACAAAGGCACCAGCGGCCAAGTAGTTTTGAATTTTGAAGCGGCGCGAGGCCAAGGCTTCGCGCCGCTTTATTTCGCCATCATCTGTGGAAATTTCTGTGGATAAATTTTAAGAACCTGTTCAGAAACGCTTCCATATGGCTTGTATCAGCGGTCGAAAGGCCTTGGTATTAATTTCTAAGTTAATCAATTAATTGCACTTATTCTTTGTTTTATTAGCTTCAATTCACTTTGCATCAAACTCAATGCAATACTTTGGGCAGAGGAAGCTTTCCACAGGTGAAGATGAATAGAATGTTACTTCTTTGGTCACAAAGGCTGTCTTTGCACCTGCAAATTGCATGACTACTGTACAGTTTGCCGAGGAATTATTTGGCCTGGGCATCTTCGCCCACGCGCAGCACTGCGAGGAAGGCCTCCTGCGGAATGTCCACCTTGCCGATGCGTTTCATGCGCCGCTTGCCCTCTTTTTGCTTTTCAAGCAGTTTGCGCTTGCGGCTGATGTCGCCGCCATAGCATTTTGCCAGGACGTTCTTTCGCAGTGCGGTGACGGTTTCGCGGGCGACAATTTTAGACCCGATGGCGGCCTGGATGGCGACTTCAAATTGTTGGCGGGGGATGAGTTCGCGCATTTTGGAGACGAGCGCGCGCCCGCGCTCATATGCATGGTCGCGGTGGACGATGATGGAGAGCGCGTCGACCGGCTCGCCCGAGACCAGCACATCGAGTTTGACCATGGGCGAGACCCACTGGCCGGCCAGGTGATAGTCCAGCGAGGCATAGCCGCGTGAAACCGATTTGAGGCGGTCGTAGAAGTCGAGGACAATTTCATTCAACGGCAGCTCGTAGGTGAGCATGACGCGTGTGGGCGTGACATACTCGAAGTTCTTCTGGCGCCCGCGTTTTTCCT
>JAJXXN010000225.1 GCA_021781075.1 Acidobacteriota bacterium
AGTGGGTCTTCACATTCAATTCCCCACGGGCCTCCGTGATGTTGAGCGCATCGTCATTCAGCGTCAGGTCGCCGGGCAGCGACCCGACACTCACCTCCGTGCTGTGCGAATCCACGTGCACCGCCCCGGTGATGCTTTCAAAGTGCAGCTCATCCACCGATCCGCAATTCAGCGTTGCCTTGCCCTTGATCCCGGTCAGGGTCACGTCATGGCATTCGCCGGTCGCCGTCACGTCTCCCGACACCTGGTGCGCGCTGAACTCGCCCTTCGGCGAGAGGTGAACATCCACCGCACCGGAAAGGTTGTTCAGGTGCATGTCGCCTTTGCCCTGCGTCGCGCTGAATCCGCCTTCCGTGTCGGCCACAGTGACATCCCCATGGCCCGCATTCACAATCAGCTTTGCGCCCTTTGGCACCATCAGCGTCAGGTCCGCGTGGTCGCGGCCCCTGTCAGTGCCGCGCACAACCACCGAACTGCCGGTGATTGTCACCTGCGGCAGAAGGTCCTTGAATCGCGCATTGGCCGCGGCATCGTCGCCACCCACGACCACCGCATGCGCCTTCACCGTGAAGTTGTTGACCCCCCCGGCGCTGATGTTCACGTCGCCATGCGGGTTTTGAACCTCAATCACCGCATTGGAGGGCAGTGCGGTGGCGGTCACGTCAAAGTCGCGGTCATGCTCGTTCTGGTCAAACCCAAAATTGTTGAAGAAGTCGGAAAAGTCCTGGTCGTTCACAATTTCATCATGGATCGGCCCCGCCACATGCTTTGCGACCGATGCAAAGATGCCCAGGATTGCCAGCAGGATGACAAGGCCGATGAATCCGCCCTTGCGTATGTGCATCTTCTGCGCGCGCAGGTCAACCGCCCATTCAATCAGCAGCGCCACGCCCGCGCCAATCAGCACCACCGGCCACCAATCGGCATACCAGGCGAAGAAATTGACCGCATGAAGGTAGCCGCTCGTGATCAGGATGGCAACCACGCCGACGGTGAGCAGCAGCACGGGGCCAACCAGCGAGGGCACACGCGGAACACCCGCGTACTGCGCCTTCCAGGCATAGGCCTGTGCGCGCCACTGCTGCTTTTGCGCGCGCCAGGCCGCTTTTTGTTGCTCACGGTGGGCGCGGTACTGTTGACGCGGATCATAGGGCGGTGGAATCGGGGGAATGTTCGGAGGCATGGAGCTCATAACTGCACTCCCTTGTCGCCGGTGTTGATTGATTCGCCCGGCTCGGTGCCGCGGTCGCCCCCAGGCGCGCTCGCCGGTGTGGTTCTCTCAGTGGCTGCGCCGTGCACAGCGTTCATCGGTGGCGCCGCGGTTGGGTAGCCATCCATTACCAGCACTGCCCGCTCAATCAGCATCATCACGCCAAAGTAAATCAGAATCAACGGCCAGCTGCGGTGCCAGGGGAAAACCCCCATTTGCGCGATGATGGCCATGGCGCCAAGCAGCAGCAGAAAAATCGGCGCACGCAGCCGGCGAATCATGTAATAGCGGTTCATTGGCAACCTCCGTTGTTGCACAAAATCCTGCGGACAATCAGATAGACGCCGAGGGCGATTAGAAGCACAGGCCAGAAGAAGCGGGCAACCCACATCGAGAAGAAGTCAATCTCACCGAGCAGGAAAATGATTCCAAGAACAATCAAAATGATGGCGCCAACCGGCTCCGGTCGGTTCCAACTGAAGGCATTCGCGGGCGGAATATACGGCGCGCTTGGCGCAACGTAAGGCTGCTCATCGGTTGTGCCCTCTTGCGCCGCGGTGGCAGGCGGTTGCACATTCACATTGAACCCGAACTTGAGATCGTTCAAACCCAGCGGGTCTGGCACCGGCAAGCCGTCGCGCCGCGCCTTGGCCGTGTGATAGGCATCAAACACCTGGTACAGGATCCACGCCGGGATGAACCAGCCAAAGTACCACAAATGGTCGGCGGCATAGATGAGAAAGACAAAGATGGCAACGTGCACGAGCGCCTTGACGTACTGCGCGTTGTACATTGCGCCAACACCCGGGATAAAGCCCAGTACTGCGGCGGCCGAGGGGTTGGGGCCACTGGCCGTCGGCGCGGCAAAGGGTGCATGGAGGTTTTGCCACTGCGCGATGCAATTCTCGCAGGTGACCTGGCCGCCCGGCATCGTCCGCAAGCGGCCGGCTAGTACGCACTCATTGCAGTAAGGCTTGCCGCAGTTCTGGCAAAACAGTGTTGCGGGTGTGCCTGTGTGGTTTACGCATTCCATAATCAATTCCTTTCCCGCATGGTGTTGAGCGCGGGGCTCTCGGGTGCAATCAGCATGCCTTCAAGCAATGGCAGCTCATGCCTTGTTTCATTTGGCCGTGCTGCGCCGGGGCCGGCTGGCTGGTGCAGTTCCGCACCCCCATTCGGCTTTGTAGGCTTCTCTTGTTGCGACGGTTCTTCGCCATTCAGTGCCGGTGCCACCTGCTTCAGCGGCGCGGCAATGCGCTGCGTGGTCTTTTCAATCTCCCGCACCTTCGAGTCCACCTCATAGCTCTCGCGGACGTGGTCATAAATCCGCACAATCGGCGTCGAGGCCGCCGTGATGTGGCGCTCCATATACGACCGCACTATGTTCGGCCGCAACCAGCCAAGGTGCACCCGGTCCAGCCGGAGGCCGGCCAGGTTCAGCGTCAACGTGATCGAGAAGAATGCCATCGCCGCCGTCAGCAAAATCCGCGGCTCAATGTAAGAGCCTATGAATTGCAACGTCCGCGTCATCAGGTTCGGCGCCCGCAAGAAGGGGATTCCCGCGGCAAGCGCAGGATTCAGGCCCAAGCTCTGTGCTGACGGGCCGGTCTCGCTCAATAGCCGCTCAAGCAATCCCGCCGGGACCGGCGGTGATGCCGATAGAAACCCGAGCCACTCACGACCGCGCCGTGCTTCCTCATAAAGACTGGCACATTCGGCGCAGGTCGCGCGGTGCAGCTCATAGGCAGTCACTTCGGCCGGCGTCAACAATCCGTCCAGTGCGTCCACCAACCGCATCTCCCAGTCGGTGCATTGCATCTTCTTCGGGTTTTGTTTGCGCTCTGTCATTTACATCACCTGCCTCTTGTTACGTTCCAAAAGCCTTGCCAGTTCCGCGCGTCCTCGGCTGATCCGCGATTTCACCGTTCCTTCCGGGATTTTCAGCACCTCTGCGATCTCGCGGTAATCCATGTCCTCCAGGTCGCGCAAAATCACCGCCTCGCGCAGATCCGGGGAAACCTCGGCCAGCGCCTCCTGCACCATCTCCTCCAGTTCCCGGTGCGCCGCCATTTCAAACTGGTTGCGACCCTGCGCCTCCATCCGGTCAATCAGGGGTGTGCGGCCATCTTCGTCCCCGCCTGACTCCCAGCCCTCGTCCAGCGAGCCCGTCGCGCGCAGGTTCTTGTTGCGCCGGTAATTGTCCACCAGCAGGTTCCGTGTCATGGTCGTTATCCACACCGGCAGAGAACCGCGGTTCAAATCAAAACTCTTCAGGTTGGTGTAAAGCTTTAAAAATAGTTCCTGGGTGATATCTTCGGCATCCGCCGCATTGCCAGTAAAGCGGTAGCAAAGCCCGTATACACGCCGATGTTGCGAGCGGACCAGCTCGGCCCACGCGCTCGAATCACCGCCAATGCAACGGCGGACCAGGATGGACCACTCTTCCCGCGTGCTCAAGGCCTCCAGGACTGGCTGCCGCACCGCGCCAGCTTCAGCCACTGGATCGGTGACCTGTCCAATCATGCTCCAGCTTAAAGTACCTGCGTAGCCCATGGTGATAAATTACGCACTGCCGACCGTCTTGGTTCCCGGTAAATTTTGGGCCCAGGGACAGCAACTCATCCACAGTCCCTTGGTCAGCAAAGGTAAGCGGGCTGCTAAATTATGTATCGCCTAAGATTTGATCCCCGACTCAAAACCAATCTCTCGAACGGCCACGCGTTCGGGCAACTTGTCGTGCGGAGCTTCTTCTAACGCATCAGCCCCACAACCCCACAATCAGAAGAACCGCGTACAGCGACGACATCGCCAGCGCGCGTCGACCAACCCGCATCAGCGGCATCTCCAGGTTTTCCGGGTTCAATTGAGCGCGCAGGTCGTTGCTGTAAACCAGTGCCGCAAACATCAGCGCCACAGCCAGCCACGGCCGGTGGGCGCTGAACAGCATGTAAAACGCCCCGCACACGAGCACCGCAATTGCCACCATCGCCGCGCGCCGGAACTTGCCGTCATCGGCAACCTTCCCCTTCAACGCAATCTTCGCGTCCAGGCGCGCATGCACCACCAGGATCCCCGTGGCCGCCTGCGCCCCCAGCAACCCCCAAAGCCACCAGCACCAGTCGGCAATGGCGCCTTTTGCTGAAAGGCTCATCGCCAGCGAACTCGAGGTCAATGCCGCCGCGCTCAAAATCTGGAACAGCGTTGAACGCTGCTTGTTCTTGACATTGACCCACACCGCAAGCCCTGAAAAAGCCCCCAGGGAGCCTGCCATTGCCACCACCGCAACCAGGGGCCACGTCATCAGCAACACGATGCCGCTTGCAACCAGCAGCACCGACCAGATTGTCGCCCACTTGCGCGCCGCGGGGCCGTCCGCGTGGGCGCGCTTCCAAACAAACCGCTCCCTCAGCAGCAGCACCACCGGGTCCTTGACCGACATCGCCGCAAATGCCGCCACCGCCGTCGCCAGTTCCACCCAGTGCCACGTGCGAGCCAATATCGCGACACAGGCCATGGGCGTGAAGAGCATGGCCGTTGCGCCGTGCTCGCGCGGCAAATAAATTTTTCCTGTTCCCGTACCGGGTGCCTTCATGGGGAGTTCCTTGCTCACTTTCCAATCCTCTCAAATCAAGATTCGCGTACGCATTGCGCCCCCGGCAATGACATAAGTCATAGCCGCCTCATGTGCAAGAAACTGAAGGCGCAACCTCATACAAGATTGCGCCTCCACAGTTGCCTAAGCCCTGAACCCTGTTGTTACAGCCGCTTGAAAAACTCCGGGTCCACCGGGTTCTCAAACAGCGAAACATCGCGTGTCACAATCGTCAACCCAGACGGCGTCACAAAGTACCGCCGCTTGTCCTCCACCGGGTCGTAGCCAATCACCGTGCCCTCGGGTATCTGCACATCGCGGTCGATGATCGCGCGCCGGATGCGGCAGTGCCGGCCGATTATCACGTGCGAGAAGATGATGCTCTGGTCAACCTCCGAGTAGGAGTTGACGCGGATGTCCTGCGACAGCACGGAGTTGGAGACGCTGGCGCCGGAGATGATTACGCCCGCGGTGATGATTGAGTTCACCGCCGCACCCGTGCGCCCCGGTTCACTGAGGACGAACTTCGCCGGCGGGTACTGCCGCACGCGCGTGCGGATCGGCCAGTTCACGTCATACAGGTTGAAGGTGGGCGACACGCTGCAGAGGTCCATGTTCGCCTCGTAGTAGGCGTCCAGCGTGCCCACGTCGCGCCAGTAAAGCGCCTGCTGCTTGTTCTCATCCACAAAGCTGTACGCCACCAT
>JAJXXN010000201.1 GCA_021781075.1 Acidobacteriota bacterium
TCGGGGCCGGTTTCATACATTTTGATGAATGTCGAACCCTCTTTATGCTGCTCGCGAATCACTTCAATTAATTGCTCTATGTTGTTGGCGCGGTCGGCGTTGGAAAGAACATGCTGCGCGGGGTTGTATTTGTTGGCGTCCTCGTGACCGCCAAGGATATCAATGGCGTTGCCGCTGATGAGCAGGCGCGGGCCCGGTATGAGGCCGGTGTCGATGGCCTTGCGGATGGCAGTGTCGGCCGATCCGGCCCCCTCGGTGCCCATGTCGCGCTCGGCGGTGTAGCCGGCCATCAGGTCGTCCTTTGCGGCCTGTGCGGCAAGCAGCGTGCGCCAGGGGATGGATTCCTCCACCGTCTGCAAATCTTCAGCGCCGGGGTGGAGGAAAAGATGAACATGCGCGTCGATGAGACCGGGCATGAGGGTGACGTCGCCAAGGTCAATAAATTGGGCCTCGGCGGGGCGGTCAACTCGCTCCCCGACCGCTTGGATGCGGTCGCCTTGGATGAGGATTTCGCCGGGCTGGCTGATTTTGCCGGTGTCAATTTGCAGCAAACGCGCGGCATGGAGCACAACGGGCTTTGCTGTCTTGGCCGAGTCCTGTGCCACGAGTGAAAGCGCGCAAAACAATAGCAGTGTTGGAAAAAGAATCAGCTTATTCACTTTTCCTCCTCAGGCAACCGGCTCCAGCCGCGCGGTGAAGTGGCGCAGGAAGGGCGCCTCATACGTCAGCCGCAGTCCGCGCAGCTCGCTGCGCCGCTCCCATACGCTGAGAATAATCTCAACCACGTAGTCAATGTGGCTTTGGGTGTAGACGCGGCGGGGGATGGCGAGCCGCACCAACTCCATCTTCGCCGCGGCGGCGAACATGAGCGAGCCGATCTCGACCGAGCGGATGCCGCCTTCGAGATAAAGCTCCGCCGCGAGAGCGACGCCGGGGAATTGCCCGGCGGGAATCTGCGGCAGAAACGCCTTGGCGTCGATGTAGATTGCATGGCCGCCAGGCGGCTGCACAATGGGCACGCCCTGTTCGCTGATTTTGTTGCCAAGGTAGGCGGTTGAGGTGATGCGGTAGTTCAGATAGTCAATGTCGAGAGCCTCCTGCACGCCCGTCGCAATCGCCTCCAAATCACGCCCGGCAAGCCCACCATAAGTCGGGTAGCCTTCGGTCAAAATCAGAAGGTCTTTTTCCTGCTGGGCCAGGCGGTCGTCGTTGGTGCAAAGAAAACCGCCGATGTTCGCCATGCCGTCTTTTTTTGCGCTCATGGTGCAGCCGTCGGCGTAGCTGAAAAGCTCCTGCGCAATTGCTTTTGGTGTCTTGTCGGCGTAGCCGGGTTCGCGCAGTTTGATAAAGTAGGCGTTCTCCGCAAAGCGGCAGGCGTCAATGTAGAAGGGAACTCCGTGCTTGCGGCAGAGCGCGGAGACGGCTCGAATATTGGCCATTGAGACCGGCTGCCCCCCGCCGGAGTTGTTGGTCACAGTGATCATCACCAGCGGTATGCGCTTCCGGTCCGTGCTCTCCAGCAGCGTCTGCAATGCGCCGAGGTCCATGTTGCCCTTGAAGGGCGAACGGTCTGAGGGGATGCGCGCCTCCGGGCAGGGCAGGTCGCGCGCCTATGCGCCGGTGAACTCCGTGTTGGCGCGGGTGGTGTCGAAGTGCGTGTTGTTGGGCACGATGTCGCCCTTCTTGCACATGGTCTGGAAGAGAATGCGTTCGGCGGCACGCCCCTGATGGGTTGGCATCACATGCTTGAAGCCGGTGATTTCCTGGATGGAGGCCTTGAAGTGGTCAAAGCTTTTGCTGCCCGCGTAGCTTTCGTCGCCCTCCATGATCCCGGCCCATTGGTGTGTGCTCATGGCGCCGGTGCCGGAGTCGGTCAGCAGGTCGATGAGCACATCATCGGCTTTGAGCAGGAAGAGATTGTAACTGGCCTCGCGCAGCAGGCGCTCGCGTTCCTCGCGCGTGGTGTGGCGGATGGGTTCCACGCTTTTGATTCGGAATGGCTCGATGATGGTTTTGACCGGCATGGCATGTCCCTCACAGCAAACCCGGGCGCCATGCAGGCAACCCGGGCATGTAATTGTTTTCTACTGATTTAGTACGCGGCGATTCCCGTGATGCTTTGGCCAATGATCAGCTTGTGCATCGTGTCCGTGCCTTCGTACGTCTTCACGGACTCCAGGTTCATCATGTGGCGCATCACCGGGTAATCCTCCGTGATGCCGTTGGCGCCAAGGATGTCGCGCGACAGGCGCGCACACTCCAGCGCCATCGCCACGTTGTTGCCCTTGGCCATGGAGATGTGTTCCGGCTTCTCCATTTTTTTATCTTTCAGCCGCCCCACCTGCAGGCTCAACATCTGCGCCTTGGTGATCTCGGTGACCATCCAAACCAGCTTGTCCTGCACCAATTGGTGGCTGGCGATGGGTTGGTCGCGGAACTGTTTACGCACCAGGGAGTATTGCAGCGCGGTGTCATAGCAGCTCATCGCCGCGCCGATTACGCCCCAACTGATGCCGTAGCGCGCTTGATTGAGGCACATCAGCGCGCTCTTGAGCCCGCCGGTCCCGGGCAGAAGATTCGCCGCAGGCACATGCACGTCCTGCATTGAAAGCCCGCTGGTGATGGATGCGCGCAGGCTCCATTTGCCGTGCACATCAAAAGATGAAAAGCCCTTGCGGTCCTTCTCGACGAGGAAGCCGCGAATCTTGCCGCCCTCCTCCTCCACCTTGGCCCACACCACCGCGACGTCGGCAATGGAGCCGGAGGTGATCCACATCTTCTCGCCGTTCAAGACATACTCATTGCCGACCTTGCGCGCGGTGGTTCTCATGCCGCCGGGGTTGGAGCCGAAATCGGGTTCCGTGAGGCCGAAGCAGCCCAGTTTTTCACCCTTGGCCATCGCGGGCAGCCACTGCTTCTTCTGCTCGTCGCTGCCAAAGGCATAAATGGGATACATGACAAGGCTCGATTGCACGCTGGCAAAACTGCGCACCCCGGAATCGCCCCGCTCCAGCTCCTGCATCACCAGGCCATACTCGACGTTGGACATTCCGGCACAACCATAGCCCTCGAGATTCGCCCCGAAAAAACCCAACTCGCCCATCATGGGCACCAGTTGGTGGGGGAACTTCGCATCACGGAATGCGTCTTCGATGATGGGAATCAGGTTGTCATCAACAAATTCGCGCGCGGTCTTGCGGACGAGCAACTCGTCCTCTGATAAAAAAGCGTCCAGGTTTAAAAAATCCACGCCTGAAAATTTCTTCGCCATGCATCCCCCAAAAACCGGAAAATCAAAACAACTCAGTTTAGCCGATGGGGGCGGGGTGTGGGTAGGAGCTGCGGTACCCGGTTTTAAGCGATGAAATCCCGGACAAAAGGATCGCGGCAAGCCAGCAAGTGCTCAAACCCGCCGTTAAAGATCACCTTGCCCTCGTTGAGGATGAGAAAGCCTGTATTGGGGTCGATCTCGCCCTTCGGCAACGCAACCATGCCGTCGGCGTTGGCATCATAGTGGTGTGTAACCAATGCCAGCGCATCCTGCAGGCGGTGCGTAACCAGCAGCGAGGGCGTATGGTAGACATCACGCTGCTTGACGATGAGGGAGATGATGTTGGTGGAGGTAATCGGGTCCAAACCGCCAGTGGGTGAATCATAGAGCAACAACTCGGGCTGGTTGATGATGGCGCGCGCAATGGCAACACGCCGCCGCATGCCCCCGGAGAGAGAACCGGGAAAGAGGTCGATGGTGTGCTCCAGTTCCACAAAGCGCAGCGCATCGCGAACCCGCGCCTCAATCTCTTCCTCGGGGCGGCCATCCACGCGCAACTGGTAGGCGACATTGTCGCGGATGGAAAGGGAATCGAAGAGCGCGCCCTCCTGGAAGACCATGCCCGTGCGTTTGCGCAGCGGGTAACGGTCTTCTTCCCTCATGCGGCTCAGGTTTTCGCCAAACAACTCCACATAACCGCGCCTGGGAATAATCAGCCCGTTGGCCAGTTTCAGCAGCACGCTTTTACCCACGCCGGCCGGCCCGAGAACTATTTTGGTTTCACAGGGATTGAGGCTGAAGTTGATGTCAACAAGCACTGGCGGGCCATAAAAACGGTGGCATACATCGTGAAAGACCAGCACTGGCGCGCTGTCGGCACAATTGTTTCGCACCGGGTCCGCCATCAGGCCGTTTTGTGCAATGGAACTCATCATTTGATAAACAATGCCACCATGACCTGGCTGATTAAGAAATCCGCGACAATGATGAGCACCGCGGAACTGACCACTGCCTGGATTGTCGAGCGGCCCACCCCCTGCGTGCCGCCCGTCGTGCGCAGGCCGTAAAAACAGCCGATCGACGCGATGATAAAACCAAAGAATAGCGGCTTGACCAAACCCTGCAAAATGTCGGAGAAGACCAGGAACTCATAAGCCTGCGAAAAATACTGCGTGCTGTTCTGGTGGTTCATGAAGATGGTGACACCCGCGCCGCCCAGCGTGCCAAAGGAATCTGCCACAATCGTCAAGAAGAAAAGCATCACGACAGAGGCTAAAATGCGCGGCAGAACCAGCTTGCGCAGCGGGTCCACACCGAGCGCGCGCATGGCGTCAATCTGCTCCGTCACCACCATGGAGCCAAGTTCACTGGCCATCGACGATGCGTTGCGCCCACTGACCATTACCCCGGCAAGCACAGGGCCCAGTTCGCGAATCATGGAAAGGCTCACAAATCGTCCTGTAATCGCCGAGGCGCCAAACGCCGACAACGTGGCCGAGGACTGGATGGCCAATACACCACCGGTAAAAAATCCCACCAGGATCACAATTGTCGCCGAACCGACACCGATGATATCCGCCTGTAGGTAAATATCATTCCAATAAATCGGCGGGCTGAAGAGGGTACGAAACGTATTCCAGATATAGATCGAGTAGTCCTGTATCGTCAGCAGGATGTTCTTCGTGCTCTTCTCGATCTCGGAAAACGGCATAAGCGCCTTTCACCACACAACATGGTTCTAGCTAAGGATAATTCATCGCCGAATGTTGTCATCACTGTATCGGGCGTATTTTTGCATGGGGTAACACATTAAAAAAGTCCCAGAATCGTCAAGATTCTAAAGAATTTCCAAGATTGGTAATTCGCGCCGTCTTATCCACAGTAAAACAGCATCCGACCGTTGACCACGCACTTCAAGCACCGTAATTTTGTAATCGTACGGCAAGATTTTCAATCCGGCGAATGCCCTCCTGCCGCAGCCCCGATTTTGGAGACAAAATGCTGAAATTAAAAAAGATCCACATGCTTGGCTTTAAGAGCTTTTGTGACCGGACTGAAATTGCGCTTCCCGGCACCGGCATGGCGGTTGTGGTGGGTCCAAACGGCTGCGGCAAGTCAAATATTTTGGATGGCGTGACCTGGGTACTCGGTGAGCAAAGTGCCAAAACTCTGCGCGGCGCAAATATGCAGGACGTCATCTTTGCCGGCACACGCGAGCGCAAGCCACTT
>JAJXXN010000116.1 GCA_021781075.1 Acidobacteriota bacterium
CACCAGTGGCGGCGCGCAGAGGTGGCCATCACGCTCGGCGTCAGCCGTTCGACCTTGTGGCGGAAGATGCGGGAGGCGGGATTGTCGCATCCGGGGCGCGTGGAGAAGGACGGGGCTCCAGCGTGATGGCTGGTCGCATTGCCGCTTGGTGGGGCATCCGTTAGAATTCCCCTGATAACCGACGCCAACCATGAGCGCAGAGAAGCCATCCCGACGACAATTTTTCAAGAAGGCCCTGCACCTGTTTTGGCTTGCCCCGGCGGCATGGCTACTGAGCGGGCTGGTGCGGCGCACAGAGGAGACGGGGGAGATTCGGGAACGGACCGTTGAGCTGCCGCTCGAAAGCGGCGAAGCGGTGCGCTTTGCCGAAGAGGTGATCCTCATCCGCGTGGGCAACGATTACAGAGCGTTTTCAGCGGCCTGCACGCATATGGGCTGCCGCATACAACGGATGGAGGGGGAAGAACTGGTCTGCCCCTGCCACGGTTCGCGCTTCAATATGAGCGGCGAGGTGTTGCGCGGCCCGGCAGAGCGCCCACTTGCGCGGCTGCGCTGCGAGGCGGATGAACGGGCGGGAGTTTTGCGCATCACGGTGAGGGCGTAGGGAATGCGCCGGCTGCGGGAGTGGATGGCGCCCCTGCGCAGGCTGCCCACCTTGGGCATGATTGCGCTGGCCGCGTTTTTTCTTTGCGTGGCGACGGGGATCGCGCTGGTCCCGACATTCCTGCCCGCGGCGGCGATGGACTCGTTGGCGCTGCTTGAGCTAAAGAACAACTTTGGCCTTTATTTGCGCAGCCTGCACAACTGGTCGGCGCAGATCTGCCTTGTGTCCACATTGGCGCATGGGTTGGAGCATCTGCTGCGCCGCTCGGAGCGGAGGATCGCCTTCGGGGTCTGGGTGCGGCTTTGCCTGTCGTTGCCGGTGATGATTGCGGCGATGCTTTCGGGGTTTTTGCTGCGCGGCGATGTGACGGCGACGCAGGCGCTGCGTGTGCTGCGCGCGATGCTGGCCGGCGTGCCGTGGCTGGGCGGGCAGCTTTCGGCTTTTTTCACCGGGGTGGGCGGGGATTTGACCGCGGTCTACCTGCACCACGCAGCAACGGCCACGGTGATTTTGCTGCTGGTGATTGTTGAGCATGTACGCAGGATTGCGCCGGGCGGGCGTGCGTGGTGGTGGAGCGCGGCCCCGGCGGTGTTGCTGGCGCTGTTTTTTGTCCCGCCGCTCGACTGGCACATTGGCGGGGTGGAGAAAGGCCCCTGGTATTTGCTTGGCCTGCAGGAGCTGCTGCACTGGCTGCCGCAGCCGCGCATGGTGCTGTTGATTTTGGCGGTGCCGCTGTTGATGGCAATCCTGCTGCCGCGTTTAACCCCCCGCGCCGCCTCACGCGCGTTGATGTTTCTGGTGCTGACGGCGGTTTTCTATGCAGGTTTGTCGCTGGTGGCGTACCTGCTGCGCGGTGCCGGGTGGACGCTCGAATCCCCCGCGGCGGTCTGGCGTGATTCAAAATCGTTTTTGCCGGCGCGGGTTTACACGCCACCGAACCAACAGTGGATGGAAAGGCGTGTGCCAATGGTTGCGGGCCGGCGCGAGGGCTGCCTGGTTTGCCACAGCCAGACGGAAGGGCTTTCCAAGTCCCATGACCCGGCGGTGATTGGATGCGCAAGCTGCCACCTTGGCGACCCATTCACTCTTGATGAAAAAGCGGCGCACGCGGGCATGACAAGGACGCCGGGGAATCTGAGCCTGGCGGAGAAGACCTGTGCGACAAGCAACTGCCACGCAGGCGTGCTGCCGCGGGTGAACGTTTCATTGATGAATACGATGAGCGGCGTGGTGGCCGTTGACCGATGGGCCTTCGGCGAGACAGGCGATCGGGATGCGCATTTCACCGTGGCGGAACTGAAGCACTCGCCAGCCGATGAGCACCTGCGGCAGTTGTGCGCCTCATGCCACACGGGCGCGGGGAAGGTGTTGCCGGGGCCGATCACCGAGGAGAGCCGGGGCGGCGGCTGCTCGGCCTGCCATTTGCGCTATGATGCGCGGGCGGCGCAGGAGTTGCAGCGCGGGTTCACGGCCGGGTTGATGCATCATCCGGATATCACGGCGCGTCCGCCCCAGGTGGCCTGTGTGGGCTGCCACAGCCGGTCGGGTCGGATTGCGACAAATTATGAGGGCTGGCAGGAGACGCAACTTGACGAGGGCGAGGCAAGGAAAGCACCGGGCTGGCCTGCGCAGTTCCGGGTATTTGCCGATGGCCGCGTCTTTGAAAAGCGCGCTGCCGATGCGCACTTTGAAAAAGGGATGGCCTGCACGGATTGCCATTTTGCGGTGGACGTGATGGGCGACGGCGTTCAACATGCGCATGAAGAGGATGCGGTGCACATTGCCTGCGTGGATTGCCACATGGGGAACAGAGCACAGAGCGTGGATGCCGCCCATCTGGATGCGGAGACGGGCGAGCTGGTGCGGTTGCTGAAGACGGGTGCGCCGGGGAGAAGATTTTTGCTTGCGGCCGACGGCAGAAGCGCGTACCCGAATGCCTTTGTGGATGCAGGCGGTAAGACCGAGGTGATGGCCGGTGAAGGGCGTAACGTGCTTGCGGCGCGGGCGATGAGTGAGGAGTGCTCACTGTGCGCCCCGCTGCACAGCCGCTTGCGGTGTGAAAGCTGCCATGCGCAATGGGCGCCGCAGTGCATTGATTGCCACACAACCTATGACGGCAACGCAGAGGCATGGGACCACCTTGCGGGCAGGTTTGTGCGCGGCGGCTGGCAGGAGGAGGGCGGAAGTTATTTGAGCGATGCGCCGGTGCTGGGCGTGGTGGCAGCGGGCGGCGTGCCAAGGGGCGCTGCACGGTACGAGATTGCAACGTTCATCCCGGGCATGATCTGGACGCGCGGGGATGCGCGGGGCGGGGAAAAAACCGCGCCGCATTTTGCCCGGCTCTATGCGCCATCATCCCCGCACACCATCGGCAAGGCGCGCGATTGCAAGTCGTGCCATGCAAACCCCGCGGCATTGGGTTATGGGCGCGGCAAGCTGGCCTATGTTGTGGCCAATGGAAAAGCCGAGTGGCGCTTTGAGCCGCAGTTTGCGACACGCCCCGAGGACGGGTTGCCGCGCGATGCCTGGATTGCATTTTTAACAGAGCCGGTGAGCGCACAGTCGACACGCGCGAATGCGCGGCCTTTATCGCTGCAGCAGCAACGGCAGGTGTTGCTGGTGGGGGCATGCCTGGCGTGCCATAGTGAGAAAGAGAGGCGCGTGGCGGCGGCCTTTGCCGACTTTCAATCGTACCGGAAGCACATCGGGCCACGGTGTATTTTGCCGGATTGGGCAAAGTGAAGTGGCTGGGTAAAAATTTGCATTGACGCGCGACCGTGCGCGGAGGAAAATAGGCCGTTGTGTTGAATCGCTTTGTGGCAATCAAGAGCTACGTTGTGATGGGTGTCACTGTGTGTTAACCATACCTATGTGCAATCTAGTACTAACTGGATGGGGCATGATCACACTTTCTCGCCGTCGATTTTTAAAGATAAGCGCCGCCACCATGGCAGCCGCAACTGCCTATGAAGGCGGCAATCGCGTCATCACCCATGCGGCTGAGAAGCCGGAGAGCGGAACCCGGACAGTCCCCACGTTTTGCAACATCTGTTTCTGGCAGTGTGCCGGCATCGCCACGGTGCGCGACGGCAAGCTGTGGAAGATCGAGGGCAATCCGCTGGACCCGCTTTCGCACGGGCGGCTGTGTACGCGTGGCACCGGCGGAGTGGCCGGCCATGACGACCCGGACCGGCTGCGCACCCCGTTGCTGCGCGTGAGCGAGCGCGGCGAGGAGAAGTGGAAGGCCGTAACGTGGGACGAGGCGCTGAACTTCATGGCCGACAAGATGAGGAAGATTGCCGCCGAGCATGGGCCGGAAGCGATGGGCGCATTCATCCACGGATTGGGCGGTTCGTTTTTCAAGCATACGTTGCGAGCCTACGGGACGAATAACATTGTTGCGCCCTCCGGCGCGCAGTGCCGCGGGCCGCGAGACACGGGCTACACCGTGACCTATGGCGACGATGCCAGCTCGCCGGAGCGCACCGACATTGTGAACGCGGATTGCATTGTGCTGATTGGCTCGCACATTGGCGAGAACATGCACAACACGCAGGTGCAGGAGTTTGCCGAGGCGGTGGGCCGGGGTGCGAGCGTGATTGTGGTGGACCCGCGGTTTTCCGTCGCGGCCAGCAAGGCGAAATATTACCTGCCCATCAAGCCGGGGACGGACATTGCCCTGCTGCTGGCGTGGATGCACGTGATCGTGGAGGAGAAGCTCTACGACAAGGAGTACATCGACAAGTACGGTTTTGGCTTTGAGCAATTTGTCGCCGAGGTAGCGCCGTACACGCCGGAGTGGGCCTATCCTGAGACGGGCATTGAACCGGGGATGATCCGTGCGACGGCGCGCGAAATGGCGCGTTACCGCCCGGCGACGCTGATCCACACCGGACGCAACTCGAGCTGGTATGGCGATGATGCGCAGCGCAGCCGCGCGATGGCGCTGCTGGCGGCCTTGCTCGGCACCTGGGGCCGCAAGGGCGGTTTGTGGATCCCGACCAAGATGGAGATTCCCGCTTATCCGCACCCGCCGTACCCGCAGCCGAAACGCGAAGCGGCCGACAACCCGGGCAACAAGTACCCGTTCACGACGGAATCAGTGAGCACGGGATTGCGCGATGCGACCATCAGCGGCAAGCCGTACCCGATCAAGGGGTGGTTTGTTTATGCAACCAACCTGATGTACTCGCTGCCCAGCCACGAGGAGACGATCCGGGCGATCCAGAACCTGGATTTGTTCGTGGTGTGCGATGTGAGCCCGAGCGAGATTGCAGGGTGGGCGGATTTGGTGCTGCCGGAATCAATCTATCTGGAGCGCCATGACGACCTGAGCACGACGAATTTCAAGACGCCGTTTGTGGCGTTGCGGCAGCCGGTGGTTGCAGCGCCGGACGACCAGAAGCCGAATTGGTGGATTGCGAAGACGCTGGCGGAGAAGCTGGGGCTGGGCGCCTACTACCCATGGAAGGACATTGAGGAGTACCTGGAATACCGTGTGCGCGCGGCGGGCTTGAGCTACGGGCAGTTGAAGCGCGACGGGGTGATCCTCGGCGCGCCGAAGCCTGTCTATTACGAGGATGGCGCGCCGGCGGTTTTTGACACGCCGTCGAAAAAGATTTAGTTTTTTTCGGCGCAGTTGCAGAAGGCGGGCTTTGACCCGGTGCCGCGCTACACAAGGCCGGAGGAGCCGCCTGCCGGGTCGTACCGGCTGTTGTATGGGCGCGCGCCGATGCACACCTTCAGCCGCACGCAGACCAATTCCATCCTGATGGACCTGATGGATGAGAACTCCGTATGGCTGAACGCGAAGGAGGCTTCACGGCTGGGCGTGAAGAGCGGGCAGTATGTGCGGTTGCGCAACCAGGACGGCAAGGTGA
>JAJXXN010000165.1 GCA_021781075.1 Acidobacteriota bacterium
ACCCTCCAGAACCCGGGCAGCGGAAGAATGGGACCGGTTGACTTTGTACGGCTGATGGAAGAGGCCCTGATCCGGTTGACGATTCAGCACGGGATTTATGCGGGGCGACTGGCGGGGCTGACCGGGGTATGGTGCGGGCTGAATGAAACCGAAAACCACGCTGTGCCAGGGCGCAAGATTGCGGCCATCGGCATCCATGTCTCGCGTGGGATTGTGACGCATGGATTTGCGTACAATCTGGCGACGCAGCTGGAGGATTTTCGGCTGATCAACCCCTGCGGGATCACGGACCGTCCGGTGACCAGCCTGGAGGTTGAATGGCAGCGCGCCGGGAAGTACGAGCCGCTTCCCGGGCTTGAAGGATTTGCCTGGGACGCGGCACGGTGGTTTGGCGAGGTGCTGGGTGAGCAAATGGAGCCTGCTGGCAGCATGGATGAGATTCACGTGGTGCCGCGATGAACGCGCTGCGGGAGAACCTTGAACGGGTTGAAGCGACGATTGCCGTGGCGTGCCGACGCGCGGGGCGCAACCGCGGAGAGATTGAGTTGATGGCCGTGAGCAAGACCTACCCGGCCGAAGTGCTTGCCGAAGCCACCCGGCTGGGATTGACGCTCCTTGGCGAGAACCGCGTGCAGGAGTGGCAACAAAAGTGCGAAGAGTTTGTTGCGCAGACCACGGGGCTCGCGGCACGACCGCAAGTTCATTTGATAGGCCATTTGCAATCGAACAAATCCGCGCGCGCGGTGGAGTTGTTTGACGGTGTTGATTCGGTTGATACGCTCAAGCTGGCTGAACGGCTGAATGATGCGGCGTCGAAGCTGGGCAAACGGCTGCCTGTTTTGCTTGAGGTGAAGCTGAGTAGTGAAGGGACGAAAGCCGGGCTTGATGCCGAAGCGCGCGAGACGGCGGAGTTGCTGGAGCGGCTGCCAGAGTTACAAAACCTGCAACCGCAGGGGTTGATGACGATTGCGCCCTTTGATGTTCCCGAGCCGGAGACGCGGGCCTGCTTCCGCGCGCTGCGCCGGTTGCGGGATGCGTGGTCGGCAAAGCACACGCGGCTTGCGTGGGATGTTTTGTCGATGGGCATGAGCGGGGATTTTGCGCTGGCGATAGAAGAAGGCGCGACGAGGATCAGGATTGGGACGGCGCTCTTTGGCAAGCGTCCACCGCTGACGGAACAGATAAGGCAATTTCCCGGGGACGAATCGTGATCCGCGAACACAAAGACGGGGCAACCATCGCGGTCCGCGCGCAACCGGGGGCGAAGCGGACGAAGATTGTGGGCGTTTATGGCGAGGGCGCAAACGCCGCGCTGAAGATTGCGGTGCAGGCGCCGCCCGTTGAGGGCCGTGCGAATGAGGCACTGATTGAATTTCTGGCAGGGACGCTTGGCGTGGCGAGGAACAAAATCACTTTGCTCAGCGGCGAACTCTCACGGGGCAAGGTTTTTCTGGTGCAGGGCGTGGGTGTGGAATCCACCAGGAAAATATTGATGGTTGATTAATGGGTAAGCGCGGCGAAGAGCGCCTTCATCACATCCTCGGGTTCGGGGCGGACGCGGAAGTCGGCGTGCGCCTCGGCGTAGAGGATTTTTTTATCGCGGCCGATGACATAGGTTGCCGGCAGCGGCAGCCGCCAGCTCGGCTCGCCGTTGATGAAGGGAATGTTGACCAGCATGGATAGATAATAGTCGCGTTGATACTCGGGCACCGCGTACATGAGGCTGAATTTTTCGGCGAGTTCGCAGCCGTGGTCACGCAGGAGCGGGAAAGGAATACCATGCTGGATGCAGAGGAAGTCGCTTTGGCGCTCGGTCTGTGGGCTGATGGCGACCATCAATGCGCCGCGCTCACGGATGCGACCATAGAGGTCGCGCCAGGCTTCGAGCTCGGTGGTGCAATAGGGGCACCAGCGGCCGCGGAAGAATTTGACAACCAGCGGGCCAAGGGCAAGCATGTCGGCGCTTTTTACCATGCGGCCGGTGGAATCGCGTAGTTCAAAATCGGGTGCGGTGGCATCGACGGGCAGGATTCGCTCCTCGATGCCCGAGGCGAATATCTCCATGACTGCGCGCTCACCGACCTCCAGCCGCTCGGCGGGCACAAGCTCGCGGGTGCTGGCGGTGATCTGGTCGAGTTGGTCCTGAATACTGGCCATTTATCCCATCCTACCCCATACGGGAATGAGACGCGCCGTTCTGTGAATCACTTCGCTTTGACCGTCAGCGGCACCTCCAGGGTGCCCAATTTGCCGCTCAGTTTGTCGGCGGCAACAATGCGCAGCGTGACTGTGCCAGCAGGAAGATCGAAGGGAACGCTAGTGTGGATGCCATTATCCACTATCACTTTGAACTTTGCGTCATCGTAGTCGAGTTTGGCGCTGTGGTCGAAAAAGTTAACGCGGTTACCGGCGGCGTCGTAGGCCACGATGAGCAATTCAAGCTCAGCGTGATGCACGCCGGGCTGAGGTTCGGAGAAGGTGAGCTTGCCGCTGTCAACTTTCAGGTCAATCACATAGCGCGTGAGCGGCGCCTTGCTATTGGCGATGCCGTCACCGGCCGGACCAGGCGGGAACTTTGCGCCCTTAAACAATGGATCGTCGGCCGGCAGCACACGTGCAAGCAGGTGGAGGTCGGTGAGTTGCGGCGCTCCGGGGATGGCAGCTACATTCATCCGATCGATAGCGGCTACATTTGTCCGATCAACATTTGTTGTAATGCCGGATTTCGCATAATATGCACGCCAGTAAGCGAGTTTGCCATAGCTTCCATCAAGTACAACTTTTAATTTGTGATAAACGCCCTTCTTGCCCGTATCGCTGGGTGTAAATCCCAATGTGTAATAACTGTCTCCATGCTCAATTGCATCATCCAATGGCTTCGCAAGATCACGAGGCATTCGTGCAGCAATGCCTCCGGTTTGCTCCGCCAGGTCATCGATCGAGGTACCGGACTGAATCCAAGTCTCCGGTGGTATCAACGAGGCCTGCACGGTCATGTTCTTATTACTTAAGTCTAACGATCTGTCCAAATTGCCGTTGGCCGAGAATGATGCTTCGGTCATCTGCCAGTAAATATCCACAGGATAAAAACTGATACGCGCTTTACACATGAGCGAGTCCAGATCGCGAGTGTCCGATTGACTCGGTGCGGCTGGATTGGAATCGATGTTGGCGTCCACCCTGACTGGGAATGACCCTGACAACCAGATCAGGTTCTTCCTTCCCGGCAACAAGGCAAGAAATTTTGTCAACCGCTTCATTGCATCAAAGGTCATGTTGAAGCGATTGCCGACCCCATAGTTGTACTGATTCGACCAGAAATCAGTCAGCGCATTGGTCACTACAGGGTTTATGGTTCGCGTGTCATTGGCCCCCAATTTGTCAGCGTTTGAATCGCCGTGCTTCCCCCGCATATCAACATTCTTCAACGCTGTGATGGCCTCTTTTAAAGCTGAGGGGTTGTTTGTCAATCCCTGGATCTGCTCCAGCTTCGATGTAAGCGCAAACACAGCGATCGTCCTGCCCGGCGGCAGATTGTCAAGGAACTCGACCAACCTGTGCCGCAACAATTGCTGATTATGCACTGGCGTGTTGAGTATGTCGAGCAAGACGACATTGATGGTGTCTGAAGGCGCGTACTGCGGCAAGTTGCTATAGAAGTTTGGCGGAAGCTGCGGCAACGCAACGGGCGTTGAGGAGGCGGCTGGCGGCTTATGCTCCTCAAAAGAAGTCAGCGTCAGCTCGCGCCCATCATCGAATACGTGGAAGCGCGAGCGATCGAGACCGTGGATATGCTCGCCATTGTCGGTGACGACAACATCGAGGAGTAACTGCTGGGCGTTGGCGTCAAGCGCTGTAGTTGCGGCCGGTTGTGTGGATTGTCCCACAACCCCAAATGGCGCAAGTGCGCATAAAAGTAGTATTGCAAAAATCGTACGGGTCATAATTCTCAATTATTCTCCAAATACAAATCCGCTCAGGCCGTGCTGCAAACCTCGAAGCATTGTATTTGAATGACCGTTCTATCGTCCAAACTTTTGTTTTGCGCCCATGCCCATTGCGCCCATGCCCCCGCGCATCATGTTTTTCATCATGCCGCCCTTGCCGAATTGCTTGAACATCTTGCTCATCTGCGCGTATTGGCGGAGGAGCTGGTTGACGTCCTGCACGGTGGTGCCGGAGCCGGCGGCGATGCGCTTCCTGCGTGAACCGGAGATGATGTCGTGGTTGCGGCGCTCGTGCGCGGTCATGGAGCCGATGATGGCCTCGGTGCGGGAGAATTGTTTTTCGTCGATATTGGCCGCGGCCTGCTGCATGCCTGCAAATGGCCCTACGCTTGGCAGCATCTTCAAAATTGATTCCATCGAGCCGAGCTTTTTGATCTGCTGCAACTGGTCGCGGAAATCCTCGAGGGTGAAGCCGTCGCCGAGCAGCGCCTTCTTGGCGAACTCCTCGCTCTTTTTGCGGTCGAGTTTTTCCTCGGCGCGCTCGATGAGGCTCATCATGTCGCCCATGCCCAAAATCCTGCTCACAATGCGCTCGGGATGGAAGGGCTCGAAGGCGTCTGCTTTTTCGCCAATACCGATGAACTTGACTGGCTGGCCGGTGACCTGACGGATGGAGAGCGCCGCGCCGCCACGGGCATCGCCATCCATCTTGGTGAGGACGACGCCGGTGAGGTTGAGCTTCTGGTGGAACTCGCGCGCGCTGTTGACGGCGTCCTGGCCGGTCATGGCGTCGGCGACGAAAAGGATCTCGCTCGGGTTGAGAAGCTTTTTGAGCTTTTCCATCTCGGACATCAACTCGGCGTCGAGGTGCAGGCGGCCGGCGGTGTCAACGATGAGCGTGTCGCAGCCGAGGATGACGGCCTCGCGGCGCGCCTCTTTGGCAAGTCGCTCAACGAGAGCGGCGCCGGGTTGCTCGCCTTTGAGGTCGCCCTCGTAGATTTTTGCGTCAATGGATTGGGCGACGACCTTGAGCTGCTCGCGGGCGGCGGGGCGATAGACGTCGACGGAGACAAGGAGCGGGCGATGCCCACCCTTCTTCAGCCATGCGGCGAGCTTGCCGCTGGTGGTGGTTTTGCCGGAGCCCTGCAGGCCGGCCATGAGGATGACGGTGGGCGGCTGCGAGGAGAATTTGAAGCGGGCGGTGTCTTTGCCGAGGAGGGTGATGAGCTCGTCGCGGACGAGTTTGATGATCTGCTCGTCGGGCGAAAGTGCGGTGAGGACCTTGGCGCCGATGGCCTGCTCACGAATCTGGCTGATGAACTGAGTGACGACGTCGAGGTTGACGTCGGCCTCGAGGAGGGCGGAGCGGATGAGCCCGAGTGCCTCGGCGATGTTTTCTTCCGTGAGTGTGCCCTGGCCGCGTAGGACCTTGAAGGCGCGCTGGAGTTTGTCGGTGAGGTTTTCAAACATGATCTGTGCGGGTTCCTTGAATCTTTAGTTTATAGGAAGGCGGGGATGGGTGGAA
>JAJXXN010000098.1 GCA_021781075.1 Acidobacteriota bacterium
GCGGCGGATCAAACGCACCGCCTGCTGCTTGCCTGTTTGCGGCTGCCAACTGAGCACCACGCCCTGCCGCTGCTGCTTTGCCGCCAAATTCTCCACCGGCTTTGGCGCGGCACCGGCAATCGCCCAGGCATCATTGGAAAGACCGGCTGAACGCTTCACGCGGTTGAAGGAGTTGACGGCAAAAGCCACAGGGTGGGGGTCGCCGATTGCCAAAGCGGCGGGGAGGGCAACGTCAATACGTTCGTCCTTGCCCGGCGTTACATGGACCTCATTGATTGGAGTGCACTCGCCCTGCGGGTCGTGTAGGCACAACTCCACAACCAGGTCGCCCTTCAACAACATCTTGTCGGTGTTGCGCCCTGGTTGCGTCCAACTGAAGGAGAGCAGCTCCCCGGCACGCGTTGCCGCAAGGTTTGCCACCGGCTCAGGCAGGTCGAGCGAGGGCGGCGCCGGCGCGGCCGGTGTCCCGCAGCTTTGCGCCAGCATGACAAGCACGGCCACACCTACGCACCATAGCGCGTTTCGCCAAGCAATCTGGAATCTCTTGCTCATCGCTTACAAGTCTAAACCGACTGAGGCGCATCTTCCCCCGCGCCACGCACTCCTGTTATTCTTTTAAGGACCCTACGTGGCAGAATCACCGATTGAAAGAGGTTCCCAGTGGCCGATACAAAGGCAATCACCGACAAGTCAGAACGTAAAAAGGTAAAGCGCGCCGCCCGCAAGAAGGCCGCGCCCAAGGCTAAGCGGACCGCCCCGCGCGGCTCTCAAAAGCAGAAGGTCAAGAAGTTGGCACGCGGCCAGTCGAAGCGCTAGCCCGGCACCGCGCCAAAAACACTGGCGGCTGACCCATCGCGGTCAGCCGCTTTTGATCTTCACCGGCTCTTCACGACAGCAACGTTCACCTAGTAAACTGCCTCGAAAGCATTTTGTGCCGGCTGGCCGCAAGGTAGAGCGGCGCCAGCCCGAGGAGTCCACCCTGCCGAGCCAGTTATTCGCCCGCAAGTCCATTGACAAACTCATCAGCGAATCGGAGGTGCCCGAGCACGCGCTCAAAAAGAGCCTCGGCCCCTGGTCGCTGACCGCGCTCGGCATCGGTGCCGTCATCGGCTCAGGCATCTTCACTGTCATCGGCACGGCCATGGCAGGGCAGAAATTTCCCGAGCCGGCCATTGCCAACACGCCACTGCTCCACTACCTGGTCACGCATACCGCACTTGCGGGCCGCCCCGGCGCCGGGCCCGCGCTTGCCCTTTCGCTCATCCTGGTCGCCATCGTCTGTGTTTTCACCGGCCTTTGTTATGCCGAGCTCGCATCAATGATTCCCATTGCCGGCTCCGCCTACACCTATACTTACGCCACACTCGGCGAGCTTGTGGCCTGGATCATCGGATGGGACCTCATCCTCGAGTACGCATTCAGCAACATGAGCGTCAGTGTCGGTTTTTCGGCGCACATCGTCGACCTGCTCGATTGGTTCGGCCTGCATTTTTCGCCCAAGTGGATTTCCCCGGCTTACCTGCCCAGCGGTCTTCAGGACTTTGCCGGCAATGAGATTTACCCGGCAGGCTGGCACTTTGGCTTCAACATTCCCGCCTTTCTTGTTGTCCTGGTACTCACGGTGCTTCTGGTGCGCGGAATCCGCGAGTCGGCCCGCGCCAACAACATCATGGTGCTGGTGAAGATCATCGCCATTCTCGTCTTCATATTCGCCGCTGCGAGCTTCATCAAGCCGCATTACTGGCACCCCTTCATGCCCAACGGCTGGACCGGCGTGCTCACCGGCGGCTCCATCATCTTCTTCACCTACATCGGCTTCGACTCCGTCTCCACCGCCGCCGAGGAGTGCCGCAACCCCAAACGGGACCTGCCCTTCGGCATTCTTGCCACGCTCATCGCGTGCACCATCCTGTACGGCGGAGTCGCCATCGTGCTCAGCGGCATTGTGCCCTGGCAATCGGTGCTCGATGATGCCGCGCCGGTGGTCAATGCACTCAAGAAGCTCTCCATCCTTCCCGGCGGAGGTTCACTTGTTTGGATCCGCCTCATTGTCCTCGTTGGCGCCATGCTGGGCATGATCTCCTCGATCCTCGTCTTCCAGCTGGGACAGGCGCGCATCTGGTTCGCCATGTCACGCGACCGCCTCCTGCCCTCGGTCTTCAGCAAAATCCACCCCCGATTCCGCACACCGGCCATCGCCACTTGGGTAGCCGGCTTCGCCGTTGGCATTCCCGCAGGCTTGCTCGACATCGGCACCGTCTCAAACCTGTCAAACATCGGCACACTCTTCGCCTTTGTGCTGGTCTCCATCGCGGTCATCCTGCTGCGCTTCCGCGAGCCAAATCGTCATCGCGCCTTCCGCACTCCGTTCGGCTCGCTCTTTCCCGTCCTCAGCATCATCTTCTGCGTCCTGCTGATGATGGGACTAGAAGTCATGACCTGGGCCGCGTTCTTCATCTGGCTCGTAGCCGGCCTCGGAATTTACTTTTTCTACTCGCGTCACCGCTCCGAGTTCGCGGGACTTAAGTAATTCTTCCCGCTTCATTTGTTTGTTATTCTGGTTGCACTCTGCAATACTTGTTTTTTGATGGATTTGAGCTCTCGCATGAGTTTGCGCTTACCACTTTCGCTCCTGCTCCTGGGCTTTGTTGCGGCCGCAACCCTGGCGCGCGCGCAAAGCGACCCGGCGCAGCAGGGTGACCAGCAAAAACTTCCCCAACAACAGAAGGTGCAGAACGCCCTTGCACCGCAAAAATTAGAGAAAAACCAGGAACATCCCGTCAAACCGGCTTTCACTGCCACACCGCAGAATCAGTCGCCGGAAGAGTACGACCAATCCCAACAGCCGGACACCATTTCAAACAGGCAGCCGGCAACGCAAACACCTGTAACCCAGCCGAAGATCGTACAGCCGGCGCTGACCATGTCCCCCGTGCCGGCGAAGAAGGCGCAGGAGACACAAACCGCGCCGCCTCCTCCGCCACCACCGCCTCCCGCCACGCCCTTGGCGCCGCACAACGATTACTCCAACCTTGGCAACTGGCTTTGCCTGCCAGATCGGCAGGATGCCTGCATTGCGGACCTGACCACCTCCATCATCTCCGCAAACGGCAAAATCGCGCGCGAGGGCTGGTTCAACGACCCGCACGCGCCAGTCGATTGTTTCTATGTTTATCCCACCGTCTCCACTCAAAACTCGGACAACAGCGACCTCACACAAGCTCCCGAAGTGAAGGCAATTGTGCGCGATCAATTTGCGCGCTTCACCACCATTTGCCGGCCCTTCGTGCCCATGTATCGCCAATTCACCCTCAAGAGCTTTGAAAAACTCCTGAGCGGGCAAACAATTGATGACGCGGTGGGCATTGCCTATGAGGATGTGGCCGACGCCTGGCAATACTACCTCGACCACTACAACAATGGCCGCGGAGTCATTCTCATCGGCGACTCGCAGGGTGCAATCCTCCTTGAGCGGTTGATCCAAAATGAGATTGACGGCAAGCCCGTTCACTCGCGCATCATCTCCGCTGCGCTGATTGGAACGAACATCCAGGTGGCGAAAAAATCCGACCGCGGTGGCACCTTTGCCAAAATGCCCCTTTGCACCTCTGACAAGCAGACCGGCTGCATCATTACCTATTCATCGTTCCCGGCCAATACTCCCCCGCAGGCTGGCAATCCACTCTCCGCGCCCGGAGCCAATGACACCATCACAGCTTGCACCAATCCGGCGGCGCTCACTGGCGGCAGCGGAAACCTGCACGCCTACCTGGTTGCCAACCCGATGCAATCAAAAACCAAGGCCGCGGCCACGCATTGGCTCAAATCGCGCCAACCCATCACCACGCCATTTGTCTCGTTGCCGGGATTGTTGAAGTCCGAGTGCATGTCCGACTCCATTGGCAGTTATCTGGCGGTCAGCATCATCCCGGACGCCAATGAAGAGCGCACCGGTGAAATCGGCGGCGAGCTTACTTTGAACGGGCATCCCCTCAAAGAATGGGGCTACCACACCATCAATCTCAATCTCGCCCAGGGCAACCTTTATTATCTTTTCCGCCAGCAGGCACTCAATTGGCGCATGGCAAATCAGAAATAAGGTCGCATCACCGCCGCAGTCCATCTTTCAATCCTTCCATTAAACTGGTGTTGTGAGCGCAATCGAACCCTTTCTCCGCCGCCTGCCAAAAGCCGAGCTTCATCTCCACCTTGAAGGCACCATCCGGCCTGAGACCGTGGTGGAACTCAGCCGTCGCCACGACAAAATTCCCCTGACAATCGAGCAGGCCCGCGCCTTTTACAACTTCACGGATTTCACCGGCTTCATCATGGGCTTCCGCTCCGTCACCGAGCGGCTGGTGACGCCGGAGGATTATGCGCTTGTTGCCACGCGCATGATGGAGGACCTGGCCGCGCAGGGCGTTGTCCATGCCGAGGTCTACATCTCCATCGGCGTCATCTACCTTTGGCGCAACCACGCCGAGGGCGCGGTTGAGCCCATCTTCGCCGCGCTGGAAGCGGCGCGTGAGGAGGCGACGAAACGCCTGGGCCTATCGCTCTATTGGATCTTCGACGCCGTGCGCCATTTTCCACCCGGGCAGGCCGAGCGCGTTTTTCGCGATGCCGCCCGTTTGCGCAGGCAATACCCGTCCATCATCGGCATAGGCCTCGGCGGCGATGAGCGGCAATGCGGCTCCGAGCCTTTCCGCGCAATGTATGCCGAGGCCGCGGAACAGGGCCTGCGCCTCACCAACCACGCCGGTGAAACCACCGGCCCGGAGGCCATTCGAGAGGCGCTCTCCATCGGCAGTGAGCGCATCGGCCACGCTTTGAGCGCCAGCCGCGACTTTCACCTTATGGAAGAGCTACGGGAGCGCCGCGTTCCCCTCGAACTCAACCCGACCTCCAACGTCCGCACCGGACTGTGCGCAAACTTTGCGGCGCATCCATTGCGGCAGTACTTTGATAAAGACCTGCTCATCACCCTCAACTCAGACGACCCGGCCTTCTTCGGCTCCGGGATTCTGAATGAGTACCTGCTTGCCCACGCCGAGCAGGGTTTTACGGAAGATGAACTGCGCACCCTCGCGTCCAATTCCATTCGTGCCAGTTTTTTGCCCGAATCGGAAAAAGCACATTGGATAGCGCGGATTCATTCCACGCTGTGAACTTTTTCGGTACACCGCGTTAAGATTTTGCAGGGTATTAGTGGCTAATCGGCTATCATTTGAATAGATATTGCCCAAGGAGCAACCATGTCCAGCCACGATCCAGAGCCACTTGCAATCCAAGCGAGTTCCGAGGAGTCTCGCGCACTCACCCCGCTACGCGTCATCGGCTGGTTCTCACTGGGCCTCGGCGTGGCCGCGGCGGGTTACCTCGTCGCCCGCGAGCTCCGCAGCCGCTACAAGTTCAACAAGCGCACTCCCTATGACTTTTATGCCAACGGCGTTGAAAGCAGCAATGAATTTGGCGTCGGCATCTGATATTGCAAATTGGGCAAATAAAAAGGCGCGGGCTATGCCCGCGCCTTTCGCTTTTTAGCTGCGCTCATCGCGACGCGGCGGCCTGCCCCCGCCTCCGCCCCGGTTGAATGGCTTTCTGCCCGCGCCGCCAAACTTAGGCGGGCCTTTGCGTTCACCAAAACCACCGCCGCGTTCCCCGCTCTTGCCGCCAAACGGCTTCTTTGCCTTCCATTGCGGTGGGCCGCCTTCACGGGCTGCTGGTTTGAAGCCGCCCTCGCGCCTTTGCAGTTTAAAGCCTTCCGCGCTGCGTTGCGGCTTGAATTCTCCATCGTTTCGTTTCGGCTTGAAGCCGCCCTCTTTTCTGGGCCCGCCAAAGCCGCCTGCGCGGCCTTCGCGATTGAATCCACCCTCACGACGCGGACCGCCAAAGCTGCCTTCACGCTTGGGGCGGAATTCGCGTTTTCCGCCCTCCTGATTGAATGCCGGTTTCGGGCCGCGGTCAAATCGCTTGCCGCCACCTTCCCCGCCCTCGCGGCGTTGCGGTTTGAAGCCGCCTTCTTTCCTCGGCCCGCCAAATCCACCTTCGCGTTTCGGACGGAACTCGCGCTTCTCGCCATCCCGATTGAAGGCCGGCTTGGAATCACGATCAAAGCGCTTCTCGCCGCCTGCGAAGGGTGGCCGTGTCGTGCGACGCTCCCCGCCAAACCCGCCCTCGCGGCGTTGCGGTTTGAAGCCGCCTTCTTTCCTCGGCCCGCCAAATCCACCTTCACGTTTCGGACGGAATTCGCGCTTCTCGCCATCCCGATTGAAGGCCGGCTTGGAATCACGATCAAAGGGTTTATCGCCTGCCGCAAAAGATGGCCGGCCCGCGCCAAACCCGCCCTCGCGGCGTTGTGGTTTGAAGCCGCCTTCTTTCCTCGGCCCGCCAAATCCACCTTCGCGCTTCGGACGGAACTCGCGCTTTTCGCCATCCCGATTGAAGGCCGGCTTCGGGCCGCCTTCAAATGGCTTCTCACCCGGGCCAAATTTTGGCCGCTCGCCGCGGTCGAATTGCTTTGCGCCGCGGAAACCGCCGTCCGGCCTGCCAAAGCCGCCTCGTGGTTTGCTGTAATCGCCTTCGCTCCGCCGCTCAAACACTTTCTTCTGGGGCTTCTTCGCCGGCGGAATCACCAGCTTCTGCCGTTTCGGCTTCAGTTTCCCCTCGGCGGTCAGGCGCAGCGCCTCCACCTCTTTTGCCTCCAGCTCGCGCACCTTGCCCGGCTCCACATCGAGGACCAGCGGACCGTAGCCCACGCGGCGAATCTTCTCCACATGGTGGCCAATCTCCTCAAACATCTTGCGGATTTCACGGTTGCGCCCCTCGATGAGCACCACTTCAAACCACGGGTTGTCGCCCTGGCGCGCCATGCTGACCTCGGCCGACGCCGTGCGCACGCGTTCACCGCCCTGGCCTAATTTGCCGCGCTCAATCATCACGCCCTGGCGCAGCTTCTCAAGCGCCTCTTCACTGGGATTGCCGGCCACCTTCACCAGGTAAACCTTCTCAACCCCCGAGGCCGCCTGTGTCAGCTTGTGCGCCAAATCCCCGTCATTGGTCAAAAGCAACAGGCCCTCACTCAAATAATCGAGGCGCCCCACCGGGTAAACCCTGCCAGCGCCCAGCTTCTCCACAAACTCCATCACCGTGGGCCTGCCTTCGGGATCGCTGACCGTGGTCACATAGCCACGCGGTTTGTTCAAAACGTAGTAGCGCAGCCGCTCCGGTCCCTGCAACAGCTTGCCATCAACCCGGATATGGTCCTGCTTAGGGTCGGCCTTCGCGCCCAGCTCCGTGATCACCTTGCCATTGACCTGGACCCGGCCTTCCGTGATCATCTCCTCGGCGCGGCGACGGCTGGCAACCCCGGCATGAGCCAGAATCTTCTGCAACCGCTGCGGCTCTCCCGCTGGTTGGGTGGGAAGCGACTCAAGCTCATCGCCCTCCTCGTCAAGCTGCTCTTCCGTCGTCGCAACCGGCAGTAAAACCGGTTCGTCAGCATCAATCAGCAGCTCTTCTTGTTTTGTTCTTTTTGCCTTTGTCGCCTTTTTAGCTACGGTTTTTACCGCCTTTTTTGCGGCTTTTTTGGCGGGGGCTTTTTTAACCGCGGCTTTCTTGGCAGGGGCTGCTTTCGCTGGCGCTTTTTTGGCGGGAGCTGCTTTCTTTGCCGTGGTTGATGCTTTCTTCGCTGCCTTCTTTGCCGGTTTTTTCTTCTCAGGCGTCATTGGGTTCCTGTTCTTCGTCCGCGTCTTCTTCAAACTCCGGACGGCTTGCATCTTCGACCGCGGCCTGCTCAAGAGCGCTCGGCTCCTGGGCCGACGCGGTGGGTTCTTCTAGCTCGATTGCCGCCAGCTTTTCAAACTCTTCCATTGATGGCAGCTCCGAGAGGTCTTTCAAGCCAAAGCGGACAAGAAATTCCTTGGTGGTTTTGTAAAGGATGGGCCGGCCGATGACCTGTTTGCGACCCGCGGTAGTGATTAATTTGCGGCTCATGAGCGAGCCGAGCACGCCGCTTGTATCCACGCCGCGAATCTCACTGACCTCAGGCGCGGTCACGGGCTGTTTGTAGGCAATCACCGCCAGCGTCTCCAGCGCGGGCAGGGAGAGCTTCAAGGGGGGCTTGAGGCTTTTCACAAAGGCGCGCACGGCATCGTGATACTCGTGCTTGGTGGCCATGCGGAAGCCGCCGGCGATCTCGCGCACCTCAATGCCGCGGTCTTCGCGCACATACTCATCGGCGATCAGCGCGATGATTTCACGCAGGATCGACCGCACTTCACGATCCCGCAACCGTGCCTGCTTCTTCAGCTCCGACTCAGCGGCGGTCTTGGGTGTTTCGTCCTCATCGCCGGTTGCGGCAATCTCTTCGTCCCCATCGGCCACCGGCAGGGGCTCCTGCACGCCGACAATCGTCTCCGGCTCCTGCACCGCCTCGCCCAGCGCAAGCTTCTGCTCGCGCTTCCACTCCAGCGCCTCGGCGGCAAACAAGGTCGAGAGTTGCGCCAGTGTCACCGGCTCTTCCGCTGCGTAAATGACTGCTTCCAGTTTTGCCTTCAAACTCATCGTTTTTTAACAGTACCTAGAGTATGTTATAGGAAATTGAGCAATTCTGTTTGTTTATTGGGCGCACCAGGTGTGAAGAAAGCGGAAATCTCCCGTTTCAGGCCCGGCGCCCCGGCCAATCACTGCGCAAAATGCCGGAAGATCCAATAAAGCGAGCCTGAGAGCGCGGCCGCTGCGGGCAGTGTCAAAACCCAAGTTGTGGCAATGCGGTGCAGCGTGCCAAGTTGCAGGCCGCTTTTGTTGGCGGCCATGGTTCCGGCCACGCCCGAGCTGACAACGTGCGTTGTGCTCACCGGCATTCCATAGGCATCCGCCAGCGCGATTGTGCCCATGGTGACAATTCCGGCCACCGCGCCCTGCGCGTAATTCAAGTGGCTTTTTCCGATGCGCTCACCCACGGTCACCACAATCCGCTTCCAGCCGACCATTGTGCCCAGGCCCAGTGCCAGCGCCACGGCCACCTTCACCCAGTCGGGAATGTACTTTGTGGATTTGTCGAGCTTGCCCTTGTAATTGTCGAGCGCCGCCCACTCATCCTCTGAATAGGGCATGCTCTTGCTCTTTTCCATCACCCGCAGCGATTCACTGGCGAGGTACATGCCGTTGCGGATATTCGAGAGCTCATTGGCCGGGACCGATTTCAACTCGTGATAGTAGGCCACCTCGTGGTCCAGATCCTGAATCATGTTCACCAGCGCGGGCACAGTCTGCGGCTCCAATTGCTTGGTGCGGATGTACTCGGTCAGCTCCGCGCGCGGGTTGGCAACCGCTTCCACTCCAGCCGGTTGATGGCTCACTATGATGCGGCCCGCCTTCTCCGACGCGGCGATAAAATCCTGCACGTCCTGGGTTGTCACCGCATGGTTCAAGGCATAGGCGGTCGGCACCGTGCCAATGAGAATCAGCATGATCAGTCCCATGCCCTTCTGCCCGTCATTGGAACCGTGATAGAAGCTCACCCCCGTGCAGGTGCCAAGCAACAACAGCCGGATCGGCCACGGGGGCGGCTCCTGATCCTTCGGCGCCTCATACAAATCCTTGTACTTGACCAGAGCCTTTGAGAGCAGCATTAACAGAAACGCCAAACCAAAGCCGATGACCGGTGAGAAGATCAACGCCTTGAAGACCTTCAGCGCCTGCTCCCAGTCAATCCCCGAGCTGCCCGTCCGCGCGCTCATGAATTGATTGGCCAAGCCAACGCCGATGATTGAGCCGACCATCGTATGTGAACTCGAGGCCGGCAAACCAAACCACCAGGTGCTCAGGTTCCAGATGATGGCCGCGATCAGCAGCGCGAAAACCATGGAAAAGCCGGCCCCGGAGCTGACCTGCAAGATCAGTTCCACCGGCAAGAGCGTGATGATGCTGTACGCCACCACGCCGGAGGAGGCCAGCACACCTGCCAGGTTGCAGATTCCCGACCAGACCACGGCCAGGTTCGGCTCCAACGAGTGGGTATAAATGACCATGGCCACCGCGTTCGCGGTATCGTGGAAGCCGTTGACAAACTCGAACCCAAGTGCGATGACCAGTGCCGTGACCAGCATGGCGTAAGGCCAGAAGTTGACCAGCGTCAGGCTGCCCAGGTCGCTGACGATATGAAAGCCCACGTAGCCCAGCCCGCCGACCAGCGCAAAAAAAGCAATCAGCGTGCTGAGCCAAGCGGAACGGTGTTTTATGTTTTTTTGCGTGGTTGGAATGCAGGAATTGGGAAAGGAACTCTCGTCAACGGCCAGGGTTTCTTCTTTGGGGCTTTCAATTAGGATCGCCTGATCGGCCATAGAGCACCGGCTGGAGTGGTGGAATACACCGAGCCTCCGCCTCCTTATTTATACCTGATGCCCCCGCAGTGCATTGTGACCGATAAACAGACGAAGATGAAAGTAAAGCCAAAACCCTGTGAATATTGGGTGGATTTCTGTCCATCCATTCGCCAAATCTTTGGCTGCCAGTGATTCTCCCCGACATAATTTATGCAAAATCCTTGCTCCGCCAACCACGGTCCACCCCTTCTCCGCAGTTTTCTGTCGGGTTCCAGATTGGAACAAAAAAACTCCGCGTTCCTATCTGACAACCAACGCGCATTTCCCCATCATTCCCTGCTTCCCTCGCGCAACGTTCAGCCTAGACTAACAGCGGAGAAACTCACATGCTGCATACATCAGCGCCACACTCTCTCAAACGCGTACTTGGCAGCCTCCTGCTCGCGCTCGCCCTGCTGGCCTTCTTTTCCATCTTTCCGCGCACGGGCCATGCACAGGCCAGCACATCTGCCCTGCCCCATGTCACCACCACGCCCGGAATGCTTGACGCCATGACCGCGGCCAGCCACCCGCGAGTGATCACGTTGAGCGGAGCCAGCAGTCTGCCTCTCGTCCACTCGTCCTTTGCCATGGTTCAACCCAGCGCACCCCCGGTAGCCAGCCAATCGGTTCAAACTTTGACCCAACTCGCCGAACCGCAGGGCGATGGCATTTACCGCTACAACAATTCGCAGTTGGGGCACTCCATCACCAACGCCAGCACGCCTCCGCCGGTCTTTTCCTCGCCTTCGGGGGAGTACACGGGCCAGCTCAAATTGATGCTCGGTGGCGGCTCTCCCCAGACAAAAATCTATTACACGCTCAACGGCGCCCAACCAACCACCGCTTCCACCCTGTACAAATCCCCCTTGACGTTGAACGCCAGCACAACCATCAAGGCCATTGCGATCACCAGCGGCCAGCCGCCCTCCCCGGTCGCCACCGCGGTTTATAAAATTGTGCAGCCCTCCCTCACATTTGACTTCGGCTCCAACGGCGTGGACAGCGTGGAGATTTTTTTAAATCTCCACGCGCCCGGCGCCGCCTCGCTGGCGGGCGATTGGATCCTCTCTGACGGACCGCTCATCCTATGCCGCGCTTCGCTCTCCACGGAATCCACCATGCGTTGCTCCGCCAAGTTGAACCGCGGCAACCATGAGCTCAAGGCAAGCTACTCCGGCGCGGTCAATGGATGGAACCTGGCCACCGCGACAACCCTCCGCATTGAATAGATCCTCCACTGTCACAGTGAGCAAGCTGGGCTGCCCTCAAAAGCGGCCCGATTTTTTGCCTGCCGTGTGAATGCTTTAATCTGTTGCTGTTGACTTTGAACAAACACATTGCTTTGGGCCTGTATACATGCAGTTATTTTCTGGCCCTGGTCACTCTCTGCGGCATGTGGTCCCTCGCCACGGCGCAAGTCCATTCCGCGCCCGTCCCCGCGCCTGAGCGCTCAACGCTCTTCACCCTCACAGTCAACGGCCGGCCTGTTGATGTAGCCCACGCCGCGGCCAGCCTCGAGTTCGCCAGCTTCGACTCGCCCGCCGGCACAAATAGACCCGTTGAAATAGCCATCACGGCCCTCGAAGCAGGGTTCTGGGATGGCGGTGTTGAGGTCGAACCCTGGAGGCTCGGCATTCGCCCCATCCGTGAAGGCCAAACCATCCGCTTCCGGCTCACCGCGCCGGCCAAGCTCTCCATCGCCCGCCCCGGCGATTTTCTCAATCACGCGGTGATGCTGTTTGTCTTCTATGGAACAAGCCCCGCGCCCCCTCCGGCAGTCACTCCCGGGCATCCGGTCCGCATCATCCCCGTGGGCGTGCACCGCGAAAACCTGAACCCGAAGAGCGGGGACATCCTCTACCTTGAACCCGGCGCATGGGTCTATGGTTCGCTCAATCTCTTCCATGTTGAAGACATCCGTGTGCTCGGCCGCGGCACCATCGTCTACGACGGCCCGCAAAACCCCGATGACGACGACGGATGGAAGCAGATCCCCGACTGGCACTGCATTGGCTCCGTCGAGGCCCGCAACGTTGAGATAGACGGCCTCACCTGCATCATCCGCTCACGCACGTGGTCCATCCAGATGAAGGACTCCGAGGGCTTCAACTTCAACGACCTGCGTGTCATCGGCGGCAACCCGGGCAACGCCAACCAGGATGGCATGGACTGGCTCGGCGGCGGCAATACCACCGTCCGCGACAGTTTTCTGCGCGCCTCCGATGACGTGTTTGCGATGCAGGGCAACTGGGACGGGTACAGCGAGGCCGACATGCTGCGCCCCGGCCACGAAGTGCACGATATTTTGATTGAAAACAGCGTGCTCTCCACCAGCATCTCCAATGTGGTCCGCGCCGGATGGCCGCAAAAAATTTACAACTCGCGCAACTTCACGCTGCGCGACTCCGACGTGCTGCACGCGGGCATCGGCGCCTGTGGGCAAACCTTCGCGCTCTTCGGCTTCTGGGGCGCGCGCGGCGCCGCGGGAACCCACACCGGTTTCAATTTTCAAAATATTTTCCTCGACCACTGGTACTCACTGGCGCAGATCGAGCAGGAGCAGCCGGCGATTGAGGGCGTAGGCTTCAAAAACATCTGGGCACTCGACCAGCCACCGCTGGCCGCATCCACGCTCACTGGCAACGTCCGTGGCGTTCAACTCAACAACATCAAGCTCGGCCAGTTGCCCGCCTCCACGGACGCGGATATTCCCATCCTCAACACCAACGGCGCGCCACAAGCCACAATCTCCACTCCTGAAGCAGCCGCGCGCTTCACCGTCTCGCCGCCCATCTTCGCACCGCATCAAACCGTCACATTCAACGCGCAACTTCCCGCAGGGCTCTCGCCGCGCCAGGCCGCGAAACGCTTCGCTTACCATTGGTTCTTCGGCGACGGCACCGAGGGCTGGGGTTGGAAGGTCAGCCACCGCTACCCGGACGCGCTCGGCACTGAACTCAACGGCATCGAGGGAGCAGGTCGTTTCCGCGTCCTGCTGGAGCAGATTCAAACCACCGACGTGAGAGGCACAAGGCGTGCCGCGCGCGGCACAGTCGCTCTAGCGCCATCTGTCGACTGGGGCGCTGAAGGCATCGTTGCCGTCTCCCAGTGGCACAACCCCATCGATCTTCGCGGTGTGCCCCTCGACGCCGGCCTTGACTGGTCCATCTTCACCGGCGATTGGAACCAGCTTCCCGACTTCGACAAACTCATTCCCATCTTCACTGGCGCCTCGCTCAACCTGCGCTCCGAGCCGCGCGGACTCATCAACTACGCCATCCTCTGGCAGGGGCTGGTTGAAATCCCCGCCGATGGGGGCTACACCTTTTACGCCCTCTCGCGCGATGGGGCGCGCCTTGTCATCGATGGCATTGAACTTGCGCGCACCGGCCCGCCCTTTGCCCAGGTCTGCGGCTCGCCCGGCAACGCCGTCCGCATCAGCCGCGGCTCGCTTGGCCTGCGCGCCGGCTACCACACCATCCGCGTTGAAGCCCTGCACAACGCCAGCCAGGGACCGCCGCGCATCCTTTGGGAGGGACCCGGCCTGCCGCTCACCGACATTCCCTCCAGCGCCTTCTCGCGCATCCTAATCAGCCAATTCACACCATGAGCGGATGCGGTATCCGCGTCCAATCGGGTAGCATTTTCTTTTCCGGCAAAGGAGATTCTCCATGCGTGCACCATTCTTCCGCACCATCGCCCTCATCGCCTTGTTCTGCTCAACCGCTCCGGCGCTCATTGCGCAAACCATCAATATCTACCGCACCAACCAGGGCATGACCGAGCGCCTTGCCCCACAGCCGGCCATCACCTTCAACCCGGTTGACCCCGCGCCCGGCTCCGCCATCATTGTCGTCAATGACAAGCTGCGCTACCAAACCATGGATGGTTTTGGCGCATCGCTCACAGACGCCGCCGGGTGGCTTTTTGCCAACAAGCTGTCGCCCGCGCAGTTGGACGCCACCTTCAAAATGCTCTTCAGCCGGGACGGCATCGCGCTCAGTTTTCTCCGCCAGCCCCTCGGCTCCTCCGATCTCTCATACACTTTTTACACATACGACGATCTCTGTGAGCAAACCAAGGCCGCCTGCACCACACCTGCCAGCCTCAGCGACCCCGAGCTGAAACACTTTTCCATCGCGCATGATGAGGCATACATCATCCCGCAGCTGAAAAAAGCCCTTGCCATCAATCCAAATTTGCTGGTCATGGTCACACCCTGGAGCCCGCCCGGCTGGATGAAAGACACCGGCTCCGTGCTCGGCACCAAACCCGGCGCAAAAGCCCCTTCGCACCTCAAGGAGGAGTTCTACCCCGCATTCTCGCAGTACCTCATCCGCACCATTCAGGATTATGAGAAAGACGGCGTGCCGATTTACGCCCTCACCCTGCAGAACGAGCCGCTTTACGCGCCGGAGAGCTACAGCGGCATGCAGATGGAAGCCAATGAGCAGGCGCAAATTGTTGGCAACTACCTTGAACCCGCGCTTGAATCAGCCGGCCTAGGCAAAGGACGCGGGCCAAAAATTCTCATCTACGACCACAATTGGGATCGCCCCGACTATCCCGCAAACTTTTACCGCAATCCCCACGCGGCGGCGGCGGCAAGCGGCGTTGCATGGCACCACTACGAGGGCAAGCCCGAAGCCATGACCACCTTCCACAATAAGCACCCAAAAATCGACCAATGGGTGACGGAATCAAGCGGAGGAACCTGGCAGACAGGCAACGTCTTCGTTGACGAGGCGACTGAACTTATTGACGTCACACGCAATTGGGCGAAGAGTTACATCCTCTGGGCGCTTGCCACCGACGAGCACAACGGCCCCTACGTCGGCGGCTGCGACAAATGCCGCGGCATCGTCACTGTGGACACATCAGACCCCAACCACGTCGTCGTCCGCCCCGAGCTTGATTACTACGTGCTCGGCCACGCCAGCAAATTTCTTTCGCCTGGCGCCGTGCGCATTGCGAGCGACGAACCCGCGGGCGGGGCACTGCGCAACGTTGCCTTCCAAAATCCCGACGGCTCCATCGTTTTGTACCTGCTGAACCCCGGCGGCCAAAGCACCATGCTCTCGCTTTACTATCACGAGAAAATTGCCATCACCAGCCTGCCTGCCTACACTGTAGCCACTTTTGTCTGGAAGCCGTAGCGTGAAAATGAAACGAGGGCATGCAATTCGGCGCATGCCCTCAACAGTTTTACCGCCCTCTTATCTCTGCTTACTTCGCCCGCTTGTAAAACGGAATTGCCACGCGCTTGGCGCGCACGCTGTTGCCACGGCAATCGACAAACAAGTCGCCCTCGGCCGCGGCCACGTCGCGCGCCACCAGTGCCAGCGCGATGTTTGTCTTCAAATACGGCGCAGGCGAGCCGGAGGTGACCGTGCCGACCTTTTCGCCCGCCTCATTCAACACCGAATAGCCGTCACGGGCAATTCCGCGCTCCACCATCTCGAGGGCAATCAGTTTGCGCGCGGGGTTGCCGTTCAAGGCAGCCAGCGCGCCGCGTCCCACAAAATCGCCTTTGTCGAGCTTCAACCAACGCGCCAGCCCCGCCTCGTAAACATTCACAGCATCCGAGATCTCGTGTCCGTACAAACTCATCCCCGCCTCAAGCCGCAGCGTGTTGCGCGCGCCCAGGCCGCAGGGACGGATGCCAAACTCCGCGCCCGCTTCCAGCAGCGCGTTCCACATTTTCTCCGATGTCGGCACATCGGACGGAAAATACAATTCAAACCCGTCCTCGCCCGTGTAGCCGGTGCGCGCGATCAAAACATTTCCCACGCCCGCAACCTCGCCCCAGGTGAACCAGTAATTTTTGAGCGCGCCAATATCCACCGCCGTCAGCTTCCCCAGCACATCCAGCGCCTTTGGCCCCTGCACCGCCAACTGCGCGTAGTACGGCGAGTAATCGCTGACGTGCACACCGGGCCGCGCGCCTACCTGCGATTTGATCCACTGAAAATCCTTCTCGATATTGGCCGCATTCACAACGAATAGATAATCGTTCGGGCCCAGCCGGTGGACGAGAATGTCATCCACAAAGCAGCCATTGGGAGTCAGCAGCGCGGAGTAATGCGCCTGCCCGTCGGCGAGCTTCGCCGCATCGTTCATGGTTACGGCCTGCACGGCATCGAGCGCGCCGGGGCCGCGAAACTGGATCTCGCCCATGTGGCTCACATCAAAAAGCCCCACCGTATTGCGCACCGCCAGGTGCTCGGCAATCAACCCGCCGCCGTTGGCGGGGTATTCGACCGGCATGTCCCACCCGCCAAAATCCACCATCTTCGCCTTCAAGGCGCGGTGCACCGCATTCAAAGGCGTCTTTTTCAACTCAGTCATCACTCTGCTCCCGAAAATCTTTCCTCTCACACAATAGGGAGCAACAGCCTACCGGGTCAAATGCGTTGCGATTGGTGCATCGAGCAGATGCAGAATTTTGATGGAACCACGCAACGGAAGCTTGCGTAGCTTGCAAGATATGGAGGCTTCCCATGCTTTTCTTTTCATTCTTCAAACTGATGTTCCTTGTGGCTGGGCTGGCGTTTTACTTTCTGCCCACGCTCATCGCCAACAGCCGGCGCTCGCAATCGCTTGCTGGAATTTTCATCCTCAACCTGCTGCTTGGCTGGACCTTCATCGGGTGGATTGCCGCGCTTGTCTGGGCCGCCACCAGCGAGCGCCGCTACTACGGCTACGTCCATTACTAGATGTCGAATTCAGCCGTCGGGCGATGTAGAATCATCGTTGACCTTGAACGGAGTTCAACCGATGAACCTTGTCCGCGGCATTGTCATGCTCATCCTTGGCGCCGGCCTCATCTACATGGGCTGGGCGCGCTACACCGGCACCCACGCGAAGCTGGCATTGGGAATTGGAGTGCTTGCCATTCTCGTTGGCGTCTGGCGCATTGTGAACCGCGACAAGCGTTAGCTCATTTCGAGTAGCCAGGGCCGCGCAAAACTTTTCCCGGCAGCGCGCCGGTCATCTTGCCACCCTCAATCACCGGGACGCCATTCACCAGCACATCCTCCATGCCAACGGAAAGCTGATTGGGATTCTCGAAGGTTGCGCGATCGGTAATTTTTTCCGGGTCAAAGACCACCACATCGGCCCACATTCCCGCCTTGATGACGCCGCGGTCCGTAAGCCGCATCTTCGCCGCTGGCATTGAGGAGAATTTCCGGATTGCATCGGGCAGGGTCAGCAGTTTTTCTTCGCGCACATACTTGCGCAGTATCCTTGGAAAGGTCCCATAGGCGCGCGGGTGCGGGTGCTCCGTGCCGAGCAGGCCCTCGGGCGAAGTCCCCTCGGAATCATTGTCGATTGAAACCCACGGCTGCTCCAGTGCCACTCTCACGTCGGCCTCATCCATTCCAAAGACGGCAACCTCAGTTGCCCCGTTGTCGCGAATCAGAATCTCGCACATGGCATCAATCGGGTCCATCTTCCAACCGGCTGCAATCTCGTCCAGCCGCTTACCCTGAATCGGCAGCAGCGCCGGATTGTGGACCACGCCAATCAGGATCGCCTCGGCGCCGGGAATCTCCTGCCATTCGTTGTCCCATTGCTCGCCCGCGGAATCTTTCCCGCTTGTGAGCAGGTCGCGGCGAATCTTAGCCCGCGTCGCCGGGTCCTTCAAGCGCCCAATCATTTTTTCGTCGCCGCCATCGTGCGCCCACGGGGGAATAAACGCGGAAAAGCCGTTGAACCACGCCGTGTAAGCGTAGGTGTTCGCGCTCACTTCAACGCCCGCCTTCCGCGCCGCGTCAATCCGCGCGACAATCTGCGGCATCCGCCCCCAGTTCGCCTTGCCCGCGGCCTTCAAGTGCCAGATCTCAACGGGAATCCCCGCTTCGCGGCCAATGCGCACCGCCTCGTCAATCGCCTCAAACTCCGCGTCGCCTTCACTGCGCATGTGCGAGGCATAAATGCCGCCGTACTTGGCCGCCTCACTGGCGAGCGCAATCAATTCCCCGGTTTTGGCATATGGCGCGGGCGCGTACTGCAGCGAGGTTGAAAGCCCCATCGCGCCGTCTTTCATCGCCTCGGCAACCAGTGCCTTCATCTGCGCAAGCTGCGCCGTGGTCGGCTGCACATCGGCATCGCCCAGCACCATGCGCCGCACACTGGTCTCGCCCACGTAGCTTGCCAGGTTGATGCCCATGCCGTGCCGCTCGAGCGTGGTGAAGTACTCGCCCAGCGTGTGCCACCCGGGCATTATTTTGTAGTGCTCATAACTGCCGCGGTCTGCGGCCAGCATCGCATCGTTCACCGGCCCGGCGGAATCGCCCTCGCCTGTGATTTCCGTCGTGATGCCTTGAAAAATCTTTGAGGGCACGCGCGGCTCAACCAGCATTGTCAATTCCGACTGACCCAGCATGTCAATGAATCCCGGCGCAACCACCAATCCATTTGCGTCAATGCGCTTTGTTGCCGCGTGCCCGTCGAGCCGCCCAATGGCCACAATTCGCCCTGCGCGTATGCCCACATCCGCCGCATACCACGGCGAACCTGTGCCATCTAGGATGTGTCCATGCACAATGAGCACGTCAAAGGGCGCGTCCTGTTGCGCAAGTTGCGCAGGTAGGCGCAGCGCGAGCGCGCCAATCAATAAGACCATCAACCACATACAGCGCCTAGATCCGTTCATCCGTCTGGCCTCCCTGTTGTCATTTGCACCGCATTGACAGCACTTTAACCTGTCGCCCATTCATTTCAAAATGAAATTCCTCGCCCGCGCTCCCTTCCCATTGCGCTGCGCTCTTCACACCCTCTACAATTTCTTTGTCTGCTCCTTCTGGTTTTGAAGCAAACTAACAGTTGCCTTCAACTCTTAAGTAACCTTTGCCTCCGCCACCATTCACTGCCAGCTTCGTCAAACGAACACGTCCCAAGAAAAGGAACCCTGCTTATGTGCGCGATGTGGAAACCCACCCAGCCGAATGCCTCCCCCGCTCCCACGCCCGAACCCATCCGCCCGGCCCCAACGCCGACCTTTGAAGCAGCAGCGCGCCCCTCGGCAGCCAGTGAGCAGGCCTCCATCGGCAAGGGCCTCGGCTTCAAGGGGGAAATCACAGGCTCTGAATCGCTTTTCATCGACGGCAAGGTCGAGGGCAGCATCACCCTGCCCGGGAACCGCGTCACGATCGGCCGCAACGGGATCGTCACCGCCAACATCACCGCGCGCGAAATCGTCGTCCTCGGCAAGGTGCGCGGCAATGTCACCGCCACGGATCGCGTGGACATTCGCAATGAAGGCTCGCTCACCGGCGACGTCGCCGCGGCGCGCATCAGCATTGAGGATGGCGCCTTTTTCAAGGGCGGAATCGATATTCGCAAGCCCGATGGCAAACCCTCCGCGCAGCAGCCTGAATCGCCCGCACAGGCGCAGCAGTTGCCGTCCTAAGCTTGAAGCAGCGCTTCAGCACCGGGGAACGTGATTCTGCGTTCCCTTTTTGCTTTGCAAACAATACCTCTTCCACCGGCGGGCTTCCATGTTCGAATTCACTGACTTTATCTATTGGTGGACGCACCTCACCTTCGGCAAATTCATGGTGCTGGTGTATACGGCCCCTGTCTTCCTAATCACATGGAAACTGGCGGGCATTCCTTACGGCATCTCCGCCTGGCTGGCAAGCGCAATGCTCATTTACATCATGCGCATCAAATGGCTCTATTCCCGATATCCCTGGTACTGGGCCACCGCGCTCTGCGCCGGCGCGCTGCAATTCGTTTTTGTGCTTTACTGGCCAGTCCGACTGGCAATCGCCCTCCTCGGCCTTGGTTTTTGCACCGCATCCCTGGTGACCGACTTCCTCGTCCTCTATTATTTGTTTTCATTTGTCGGCAAACTGATGAATGCCCCGCTGGAAAAAGAGTTCATCTACGATTGAATTCACTTCTTTCCGCCCGCGCCCCGCATCCATTACCATCACTCTCATGAAAATTGCTTCCCTTTTCCTCGTGCTCTGCGCGGCATTGCCCCTCAACGCGCAAACCCTGCAAGTCACACCCCAAACCCGCGAGGCACTCATCCGCCTCGGCGGCCAACTCATACTGGATGGCAAGGCCTACGAGTACGACCGCCAGCTCGCAGATGAAATCGGCCCACGCCTCACCGGAAGCGACAACTACGTGAAGGCCGCCGAGTATGCCAAGGGCGAGTTCACGCGCCTCGGCCTCAACAACGTTCACTTTGAATCCTGGACCATCCCCGCCACCTGGGAGCCAGATGGTGTCGGTGAAGCGCGCATGATAAAACCCCACCAGCAACGCCTGCACATGGAAAGCGAAGGCTGGTCGCAATCCACAAACGGCGAAATCCGCGGAGAGCTATTTCACCTAAAGGCAGCCACCGTGGAAGCCGTCAAGGCCGATGCCTCAAAAATCAAGGACCACATCGTCTTCATTGACGGCGAAACCATGCGCAACTCGCCGCAGCAGTTTGGCAAGCTCTTCGACGGCCTGATGGCGCTCACTCAAGCCGGCACCAAGGCGCTGATCCTCGGCTTCGGCACCACCAACGACGCGCCCAGTTACATTGGCCTCACCAATTTTGACGGCAGTCTCTTCCCGCTTCCCGCGGGCAACCTCGGCGAAGAAGACACGCTCCTCCTCGGCCGCCTGCTCAAGGAAGGCCCCGTCGAGGTTGAATTCAACTTCAAAAACAAGATTCGCCAGGGTGTGCCGGTCAACAACGTTGTCGCGGAAATCCCCGGCACCGACCCCTCCAGCGGATTCATCGTCATCGGCGGCCACCTTGACTCATGGCACCCGGGAACCGGCGCGCAGGACAACGGCACCGGGGCATCCAGCGTGCTCGCCATCGCGCAAGCCATTCAAGCCGCGGGTCTCAAGCCGCGGCGCACCATCCGCTTCATCCTCTTTGGCGGTGAAGAGGAGGGCCTGATCGGCTCCATCCACTACGCACGGGACCACGCCGCGGAGATGGACAAATGCGCAGGCGTCTTCGTCACCGACTCCGGCTCCGAGCCGCCCAAGGGCTGGTACACTTTTGGCCGCGCGGATGTGAAAGATTCGCTCGCGCTCCTCTCACCGCTGCTCGCCTCACTGGGCGCCGCAGGAACCACCGATGAAGGCGCACTTACCTTCGAGACCGACGAAGCGCCCTTCCTTATCCATGGCGTGCCCTCGCTCGTGCTTTGGACGCCGATGGACAAATACTGGGGCCTGCACCACAAACCCAGCGACACCTTCGACAAAGTGGTGCAGCGTGACCTGAACCTCGGCGTCGCTGTCGTCGGAGTGACGGCCTACGCCTTCGCCGACGCACCCAACCGCTTGAAGCAGTTGGGCAATTCCGAAATGGAAGATGAGCTCAAAGGCATCAAAGCCTTGGATGAATACAAAGACATGAACGACCACAAGTTGTTCTGAGGGTCCCCATTCACGCAGGGTACAAGTTGCGATTTGTACCCTGCTGAATCAAATTGTGAGATGAAATGACCTGCAAAATAAATAGCTTTCGAGTTCCAAGCGCAACAGTTGGCCGCCCACTCCTGTAGTCTCTTTTCTGGTATTCCTCACTAAAGTAGGGCAGGAAGAGTTAGGC